>CATMOP010000319.1 GCA_950072225.1 uncultured Nitrospina sp. | reverse complement strand
CGCCATGGAGTTTATTGGCGATATGGCGGATTCCACAATTGGAGGCAGTATTGGGATTATGACACCCACTAGTAATCTGGTAGCCGGGAAGGGAGGAGGGAGAGCATCCCCTCGTCATGGTTCTGTGCTTCCTGGCCGAGGTATTAACTAAGCAGGTCGGTTAGGATTAAGTTTTCATCTCAGGGGCCGGCCATTTGATGGCTGGCCTCTTTTTCTTCACCTTATTGTTCAAAGGATCTGAACTATGGGACGCTTATTTTTCTCCGTTTTACTTTCTTCCCTGTTATTTTCCTGTACTTCCCAGGATATTAAAATTGACACGAAACAATCCCAATCTCATTATAAATTGGGACTGGAATTTGCTCAATTGAGCTTGTTCAAAAATGCGTTGGAAGAGTTTAACCTGGCTATCAAATTCAATCCTGAAGATGCAAAAATTTACCGCAAAAAAGGCATCCTGCTTTTTGGAATAAAAAACTATGAAGAGGCTAAAAATAATTTTCAAAAAACCATAGAATTAGACGCTAAAGACGTGCAGGCCCATATCAACCTGGGAATGGTCCATTACACTTTAGGAAACAAAACGGAAGCCCTGAAAAACTGGGAACATGCTATAGGGCTAAATCCTGATGATAACGATTCCAAGGCGTTGAATAATATCGGAAATATTTATAAAACGAAAAACGATCTCCCAAAAGCCATCGAGTATTATCAAAAGGCTATTGCCTATGAACCCACAAACTCTAATTACTTGAATAATTTAGGGGATAGTTACCGTTTAAAAGGAGATCTGGATAAAGCCAAAGAAACCCTTTTGCGGTCCCTGGAAGTCGATACCAATGGAATGCTCACTCATTTCAACCTGGGAGTCCTTTACCGGACAGAGGGGAAGTTCAACAAGGCTATTGACTCATTTCAAAAATCATTGAAAATCAATCCGTTTTATACAGAAGCGTATTACCAACTTGCCACCACCCATCTTAAGACGAATAACAAAGAATCCGCCAGGCAGTCCCTGAAAAAAGGACTTCAGGCCGAACCTAATAATTTAAGGTTCCAGGAACTTTATAATAAAGTATTGGCCTCTTAGTTATTTCCTCAAAATGGGGCGGGAGAATTTCCCCGCTTCATTATTTTTCATCAGTATAACTTGCAGCAGTAAATTCTCCGGATGTACAATACCGGAATGAGTAATCTTGATTCCAGACCTTCCAAAGATAATAACCTCTCCGTCTCAGAATTGAAGACGATCCTTTTCAAGCACAAAACCTGGCTGGAAACAAATGGCCGGAATGGAGAACAGGCAAATCTGAAAGATTGCCAATTAAAAGGGGCTGTGCTGTTGGGCGCTGATCTTAGAAACGCTAACCTTGAAGGGGCATACCTGTATGGAGCTTATTTGAAAAATGCCAACCTTGAGAACTCCAATTTACGGGGAGCCAACTTGCGGGGAGCCAACTTGCGGTGGACCAACTTAAAAAATGCCGATATGAAAAGCGCCAACCTTGTCCGTGCCGATTTCATGCAGGCTGAAATAAAAAATACCCGACTCGAAGGAGCCAACCTGAAAATGGCCACAGGGCTCACGTCGGAACAACTGGCGTCAGCCCATTTAGACGAAAAAACCATCCTTCCGGCGTAGCCAGCGTACCGCTGGACCCAGCTGGCAATAGCGTTCTCTGGCCGGCAAAAATTTCTCCTCGGCTCAATTAAGCCCTTGCTATCTGCCACCGGTCGCTTGGCCGGGCCTAGTGGAGGTTTATTGGAAAACCATTTTAGCGGAATCAAACATTCCTTTTAAGCTGGATGTTGCATCCTCAACCGCAGTGGGTTCATAACCACAATGAGCCGTACAATCCGCGCATTTCCGGTTATTTTGATGGCCATAGTTCTCCCACTCCGTGGTTTCCATCAGTTCCTTAAAAGTCTCCGCATAACCTTCGTCCAAAAGGTAGCAGGGCTTCTGCCAACCCAGCACAGAATAACTCGGGTTTCCCCAAGGGGTGCAGGAATAATCCCGCTGCCCACGCAAAAACTCCAAATAAAGCGGGGAGTGACTGAAATCCCAACGGCCCTTTTTGTTTTTCGCAAGCAGTTTGTCAAAAAATTCAAACGTTCGCCGACGTCCAAAAAAATGATCCTGATCCGGAGCATCCTGGTAGCGAAATGCAGAAGCCATCGTTATGCCGTCCAACCCAAAGGGAGTTAAAAAATCCAAAAATTCCTCTGCCTTTTCTACAGTCGTATCTTCAAAAAAGGTGGTGGCACTGGTAACTCGGAACCCTCTTTTCTTCGCTTCTTGAATCGCCGCGATGGCCAGCTTAAATGTTCCTTTCTGATCAACAATGCGGTCATGGTCCTCTTCCATTCCGTCTAAATGAATGGATAAAGTCAAATAAGGGGTTACTGGCAGTTGATCAAAATGATCTTGGAGCAGAATCGCGTTGGTGCACAAATAAATAAAACGTTTCATGGCCACCAGGCCTTTAACGATTTCCACAATTTGCGGATGCATTAAGGGCTCGCCTCCCGCTATGGAAATGACAGGAGCGCCACATTCTCTTGCGGCTTTAAAGCACTGCTCCGGAGTCAGGTTCTGCTTCAATATTTCATTGGGCTTTTGAATTTTTCCACAACCAATACATTCTAAATTACAACGAAATAAAGGCTCCAACATCATCACCAGGGGATAACGCTTATTGCCTTTTAATTTTTGCCGGAATAAATAAGACCCTATTTTCAACGCTTGCATCAGCGGGACTGACATGGAATCGAATACCCTCAATAATTAAATTGTTTCAGAAATATTTCTTGCTAAAATTCCAGAGCAATGAAACTTATTATAAAACCTGTTGTTTGGGGAGCAAAGAATTTTATCACTGCCGGGAAAAGGCATCCGTCAAACTAAACGCCAAAAACAATCCCCATTGGCAGGGAATCCGCTAATCGGAAACCAGTTTTGAAAAAATTCAGTCCGCTGTAAGAACCAAGTATGATTAACAAATCAATTAAAAAAAATATAATA
>CATMOP010000318.1 GCA_950072225.1 uncultured Nitrospina sp. | reverse complement strand
CTCCTGTCGCTTCCTCTTTTTACCTCTCCCATTTATCCATCCTCCAGTGAATTGACCTGCCCCAACATCAAAAGTTCCATGAACTTCGTGCTGCATCTAATAAAAAAATCCCCACGATACAATACCCATACAATCCACTAAAAGAGGGATTACTGTCGTGTCGAAAAAATACGTGAAACTGGCCGTCTACAGAAAACTTGTCGAACGTATTGGGAAAGAGATCCAATTCTATCTCACCATAGGCTTGACCTGCCGGGCTGACAACAGTGATAAAAATCAAGAGGAGGTAACAAGCTTTAGATAGGTTTTGACCATGAGGAGGACCCCTGGGTTTTAAATCAGGAAAATCTCAAGTAATGATTTTAGAAATCATTCAATCGAATTTATCAATGGAACCGTCACGGATTCCCATTTCATAAGCTTTAGTCTCACGGAACAGTACCCCACTTAAAAGAACCAGGCCAATGAGGTTGGGAACCGCCATCAAGGCATTCATGGCATCAGAAAAATTCCAGACCAGTTCCAATTTAACCATGGAACCGACAAATACAAAAAGTACCCAGATGTATCGATAAAGATGAACCCATTTATCTCCAAAAAAATATTCGAAACATTTTTCCCCGTAATATTCCCAGGCTAAAATTGATGAAAAAGCAAAGGTGACCGCACTCAGAGTTACGATAAAAGCACCCCATTTTCCCGGCAGGCCCTCAGAAAAAGCCTGCATGGTCAATGCCACTCCTGTTTCTCCAGAAACCCAGACCCCTGTAGAAGCTAACGCCAACGCGGTAAGAGAACAAATGACCAACGTATCCAGGAACGTTCCGCTCATAGAAACCAGTGCCTGTTTCGCCGGTTGGTTGGTTTTTGCGGCGGCGGCGGCAATGGGCGCGCTTCCCATTCCGGACTCGTTTGAAAAAAGACCCCGTGCCACGCCATATCGGATAGTTTGAGCCAAACTTGCTCCTATAAATCCCCCTGTAGCTGCTGTCCCGGTGAAGGCGTGTTCTAAAATTAATTTTATTCCCACTCCCAATTGACTCAGGTGAGACAAGATAACTATCAAAGCGCCGACAAAATAAATGGCCACCATAAATGGAACAAAAATGCTGGCGACATCGGAAATACGTTTGATACCTCCTATAATTACCAATGCAGTCAACACAGCCAATATGAGCCCCACGGAAAATTTGCTCGCCCCCAGTGACTCAACTACTGCCGTTGCGGCGGTGTTGGCTTGAATCATATTTCCGATACCGAATGCGGCAAGAGACCCGAAAGTGGCAAAACATATAGCAAGCCATTTTTGACCGAGTCCATGCTCCAAATAATACATCGGGCCGCCAGAGATTTCTCCATGCTTGTTGACCTGCCGGTATTTAACGGCTAAAAAACTTTCCGAATACTTGGTGGCCATGCCCACCAACCCTGTCATCCACATCCAGAATATGGCGCCAGGCCCTCCAAGGGCCACGGCAGTGCTCACTCCCGCAATATTGCCCATTCCCACTGTAGCTGCCAAAGCCGTCATCAACGCACCAAAATGGGAAATATCTCCTTCTCCTGCCCGTTCTTTTGAGAAAGCCAATCGAAGCGCGTAAAACAGGTTGCGAAACTGGATTCCCCCCAGCCGGAACGTTAACCAAAAACCCACGCCCAATAAGAGAATGAGAAGCCAGGGACCCCACATCAAGCTGGCAAAATTGGCAAAAAATATATTCATAGGACTATTTGCGGCTGGGTGGGTTTTAGTTCAATACTCAAACAGGGTTCCCTGCTAGCAATAATTTTGTAACGGGTTGATAAAAACATCACTATCACACCTATTGAGCCTTCACTTGCTAATTACAAATGTTTAAGTGACGTTTTTGGCGATAAACCCAAAGACACGGGCAGAAGACAAAATAATCTTGGATCGGGAGATCGAATAAGCTCGGAAAATAGGTGAAGAACCCAACTTCTTCTTAAGAAAATACTTTCTTAATAGTCTCTAAAAGTGTTTCATTGGTTACTGGTTTACATAAAAATTCTGTCACCCCTTCTTTTTTGGCAATTGAGATTTTATTGTCGTCATCGTGTATGGTCATAAGAAAAAAAGGGGTCTTTTGAAAATCGGGTGTCTCTCGAACGACTCTAAGCAAATCTATTCCATTCATTTCAGGCATGTCCCAATCTGAGATGATTAAGTCCACGTCCACTGGACCTGCTTCTAAATAGGAAATAGCTTCCAGGCCATTGGATACTCCGGTAACATTGTTAAAATCAAGACTTTCAAACCTATAAATTGCCAATTCTTTCTGGACGTCGGAATCTTCAACCAATAAAATTTTTATATTTTTATCCACCATGTCTTATCCTGTAGTTCCTTAGTGCTTATCCTCGTGGGCTTTGTGAATGAAATGCAACGCGTCCATTAAGTCCGGGAGCGTTTTCAGGATTTGAAAACCAGCAAAAATCATTATCCCATGGTGCGCCCCAAAACTCATTTCACCTACATCATCAAACAATGTTTCCCAAGCTTCCATCAAACTTGTGACGAGCAGAATCAAGGCGACAAATATATTGGCGAATGGATTGTTAACCACTCGCCTTATCGCTGGTAATTATTTTGGCATACTTATCTCTTAAAATTGGTGAAGGTGAAGAATGTCTGCTCAGATTGGCACTGGGAGCATTTTGCCTTATTCCAGTAGAGAGATCAAGTTACCAAGATAAATCAGGGCGTTATAAGGAAGAACCTTTGCTAATGCAATAAAGGCAAAGAAGCTTATTCCGATTCATTCATTTGAGACAGACCAATTTCCTGACCTTTTTGACAATGTTGAATTAAAAAAGGGGTCAACCCTTTCGAGTTAACCCCTTATTATATATGGTGGAGCTGAGGGGGATCGAACCCCTGACCCCTTGAATGCCATTCAAGTGCGCTCCCAGCTGCGCCACAGCCCCATATATATTAATTAGACTTGCGGAGACGCTTGTTGCGTATTGTGTCAATAAAAGTCAGGAAAAGTCATACTGTTTGGCACAAAATTGACAA
>CATMOP010000317.1 GCA_950072225.1 uncultured Nitrospina sp. | reverse complement strand
CCATGACCAGGTTCAGGTTGCTATTAGCCGTATCCTCGTAAGTGGGGTTGAAAATCAGTTTGCCATCAACCCGGGAAATACGGGCTCCGGCAATAGGGGTCTCGAACGGAATGTCAGAGATCATCAACGCGGCGGACGCGCCCGTGATGGCATTGATATCCGGGGGATTGGTCTGGTCATGCGAAATGACCAGTGCAACGACCTGGGTTTCGTTTTTGAAAGCTTTCGGGAACAACGGCCGGATGGGCCTGTCGATCAACCGGCATGTCAGGGTTTCGATGTCCCCGGGCCGGGCTTCCCGCCTAAAAAAGTTCCCGGGAATTTTTCCGGCGGCATAGGTTTTTTCCCGGTAGTCTACAGTTAGAGGAAAGAAATCGATTCCTTCCCGGGCTTCTTTAGCCATGGTGGCTGTCACCAGTAGCATGGTGTCACCTTGCCGGACAACAACTGCGCCACCGGCCTGCCGGGCTAGGTCACCGGCTTCCAGGGAAATCAGCTTTCCATCTATATCTATTTCTACTTTATCCATTAATATATCTCCAATATTTTTTTTCCTGAGAATTCAGGATAGGTTGGGCGCGACTATCTGCGTATGCCGAGCTTCAAAATGATGCTCTGGTAACGGCTAACATCTTCTTTTTTCAAGTGATCCAAAAGCTTTCGTCGTTTGCTGACCATCTTAAGGAGTCCGCGCCGTGAATGGTGGTCTTTGGAATGGGTCTTGAAGTGTTCCGTCAGGTAGGTAACGCGTTTTGTCAGTAATGCGATCTGCACTTCTGAAGACCCTGTGTCTTTTTCATGAAGCTTGTAATCAGTAATAATTGTGGTTTTTTGTTCAAGGTTCAGTGCCATGGTTTTTTCTCCAACTCGTTCAATGCAGGAAAACGATTGGAAAATGTTTTCGTAGAGACACACCAACACTTTTTATCCTGAGGCGTCCCTGCGAAAACATTCCAACCTTTTCCCATAAAATTCCCAATGTTTATAATTAAATTAAAACACGTTTTAATTTAAACGCGATATCTTCTGCCGCCAGCCGGGCAAACTGGCCCTGGTCTACAAGGGGTTCGACGATGGCGAGCACCTTGTTACTGCCGTTGCAAACCCGCATTATCATCCCTGGTTTAAATTCCTCAGGACAAGCTTTCAGAGAAAACTTAGGCAGGGCATTGCCATGTGCAAGAGGCTCTATGAAATCATCATTGATGCGTATTTCCGGAAGAAATTCCAGAACTTTTTCCACAGGAAAAAGCACACCGGCCAGGTTCCCATTAACATTTGCGGTTTCCAACGCTTCGGGGCTGACTGAAGAGCCTTGATCGAACACTCCCACCTGTTTCCGGATCAACCGGGACATATGGGCACCACAACCTAATCTTTGCCCAATATCATGGCATAGGGTGCGGAGGTAGGTTCCCGCAGAACAATGAGCCTCAAACTCTACCCGATTTTCATTCACATTAACGAAATCAATGGAATAAAAATGGACTGAGACGGGTTTCCTTTCGATAGTAATACCATTTCTGGCTAATTTGTAAAGAGGAATTCCTTTGTTCTTCTTTGCTGAGAACATGGGGGGAACCTGTTTTTGCTCTCCGACAAAACTTGCAAGTACATTCCTAACCTGGGTTTCGGTGACTCTGGAGGGGTCTCCCTCAAAAATGGTTTTGCCTGTAGAGTCCTGCGTGTCGGTGGCCATTCCCAGTGTCATAGTGCATTGATAATGCTTGGATAAAGGGGAAAGGAACTGAATAATTCGGGTGGACTGGTTCAGGCAGATCGGCAAAATACCCTCTGCCATGGGGTCCAGGGTGCCTATATGACCGGCTTTTTTGACACCCAGAATCCTTTTTACCGAACGGACCATGGAAAACGATGTGGGGCCAGACGGTTTATAGAGGTTGACCACCTGATTCAGAGTGCAGTTCATTGAGTATTCTTGAGATTTTTTCAACATGATCGGCGTTATCGTCCCGCCGGAATTCCAGTTCCGGAAGGAATTTTAAATAAAGGTTTTTGCCCAATGTGTTGCGGATGAACCCTTTCGCGCTTTTCAGTCCTTCCAAGGTATCGGTCTTTTCTTGTTCCGTGCCCATCACGCTAACAAATATTTTGGCGTGTTTGAGATTGTCAGTAACCTCCACCTTGGTGATAGTGGTGAAACCTATCCGGGGATCTTTCAATCCACTCTGGACCACCTTGGATATCTCTTCAAGGATCAGTTCCTGAATTCTCTGAGAGCGCTTGAATCGCATGAAAACACCTGTTACTACTTTATCAAAAGCTTCCGGAGCCCAGGTTCATGGTTTCTGTTTTGCAATCGATGATCTCGGCCAGATTCATCCGGTCGATCGCATTGACCACCTTTGTCATCAACCCATCCATATAAGGGCGGTCGGACCCTACAGCAGATATCCCCATGTGGAGACTTTGCCAATTGTCCTGGTCTCCAACTTCCGCTACAGACACATTAAAGCTATTCTTGATCCGATCTTTAATGGCTCTAACGACCCGGCGCTTTTCCTTTAAAGACCGGTTTCCGTGCAAATAAAATCTGATGGAGCAACAGCCGATAACCATTTTTCTTTGCGGAGGGCCGCATATCAGGATGTGATCTCTTCCATTACAAACGGCTCGATCACATCTCCCTGTTTCAAATCCTGAAATTTTTCGATAGATACGCCACAATCATAACCTGCGGCGACTTCCTTTACATCGTCCTTAAATCTTCTGATAGACGCGATCTTGCCTTGGTAGACTACCACACTGTCTCGAATCAGGCGGGCCTCCAGGTTGCGTTCCATTTTACCTGATAGAACATGGCATCCGGCGATGGTGCCGACTTTGGGAATAGTAAAAACTTCCCGAATCTCTGCCCTGCCGACAATCCGTTCTTTGTATTTTGGGGCAAGCATTCCCTCCATGGCCTGTTTCATGTCATTAATGGCATCATAAATAATGCTGTAGAGACGAACATCTACCTGATCCCTTGTGGCAAGTTTTGTGGCTTGGTCTGTTGGGCGTACGTTGAATCCAATAA
>CATMOP010000316.1 GCA_950072225.1 uncultured Nitrospina sp. | reverse complement strand
TCGCATCACGAAAAGAGAGACACGCATCTTCATGCCCCGCCTGGGCACACATTGCTATTGTATAACAACTCGTCCCCCCACGGATAATCTTTAGAGCCAAATTCGCCTGATGGCAGTGCACCCCTACAAAAATACAAACATCAATCTTGTTATGCCAGATGGTCAAATTAGGGTGGTTGGGGTTGATTTCAACCTCCGCATCAATCTTGGGATATTTAGGCCGATAATCCGCCATGGGGATCAGCCGCATCGGGACTGCATTAGCCAGCTCCCGAATGGCCGTAGCTTTTTCTGCCACGTGGTCGTTCCATTTCCACAGTACCAAAGGTCCCGGAAAAATAGTTGGAACTTTGGCCTCTAAAAGCTTTCTGGCACAATATGCATAGGCCTCTTCCTCGGGGACAACTCTACCTTCTATGTGTGCTTCCCCAGGATCGGGCAATACGTTTCCCATTGATGCTGCGGCAGGGGGCAAAAACGCCTCCGGCCCAGGTAAGACCTGATATCGGCTCATTCTAATAATCCTTAATCTGTAAGTTAAATTCGAAGAAGAAGAGTCTAATATTAAACCAAGCCAAAAAAGTTGTCAAACCTTAATAACTAAAATAGCTTAGACCATTCTCAACTTCGTGTTTCCCAAGTATATCCCAGCCCCACTCCGCACCTAAATATAATCCCAAAATCCAGCCGGGCCCGCAAGCTCCCAAGAGCAAGGATTGAAATCCCTAAACCTTTATTAATAGGCAATTTGGAAGATAAAAGGTCCTAAAACCCTACAAACATTCGACAATTCCTGCAACTCGGCCTACACCGACAAGGATTAAGAAACCTTATCCCAGCCAGGGACAAACCAATTAGAGTTGCTTTTTCAAATCTTCCAGCAAAGAAAGGTGCTTTTTTTCCTCTACCAGCAAATGCGAAAAGATGACCTTCACATCCAGCTTCCTCTCCTTTTCCAGCAATCCTTGCAGCATTTCAATGGATCTTTTTTCCGATTCAATGCCCAACTCGAGAGCCTGCTTGTCACTATGAATATTCTGAGCGGAAAAATCTTTACCCGCAGGAAAAATTTTACCCTTCAATTCTTCGCCAATAAATTGTTGCAAATATTCTTTGGACCGTGTCCGGCTCACTATGACCGGTTGCAAAAACCGGGCTTTTTCCTGTAGGATCTGGATATGCTCTCTTTCCTCACCGGCCAAACGGAAAAACATCTCCCGGACCTGGGGGTCCTGAACCCTCTTCCCCACCGACTCATAAAAAAGCAGACCTTCCTTTTCAATACAAAGGCTTATCTCAATCGCGTCCACACATTGAAAAGAAGCCCGGACTGCACCCGTCTTCCCTGCCGAAATTTCCGATTTTCCTTTCTCCATATCTCCCTCACAGCCGAAACCTTAATGGCTCTTTTAAAACAATCTATCACAGCTTTTCACTCCCCTCCCCTTGAAGAACCAGTAAAAATCGCAAGGATCAAATTTCCTCAATAAAAAGAATGTGTTATAGTGGGCGCAGATAACAGAGGAACTCTTGACCACCCCTTTAAACGGAACGGCAATCCCTCACAGGCCAAAATCCGGAAACAAAATTCCGGCTCTTATACCGGAATCTGAATCATGAAAAAGGTTGAAATATTTACCGATGGGGGATGCAAAGGCAATCCTGGCCCTGGCGGGTACGGGTGCATCATCAAACAAAATGGTGACATTCGAGAAATAAAGGGGGGCCATCCACAAACCACCAACAATATCATGGAGATGACCGCCGCCATCGTTGCCCTGAAACAAATCCAGGATCCCTGCGAGATTAAATTAACGACTGACTCTCAATATGTCGTAAAGGGAGTGACCGAATGGATGAAAGGCTGGATTCGTAATGGGTGGAAAACGGCATCACGCCAACCGGTAAAAAACCAGGAACTTTGGCAGGAACTGCATGAGTTGAACCAGCGCCATACCATCACCTGGATTTGGGTGAAAGGCCACAATGGCCACCCCGAAAACGAACGCTGTGACGAACTGGCTAACGAAGCCATCGCTGAACTTTAATTTTTTTAAGACTGGTTCCACCCATAACAAACACAGTGACCCATTGGCAAAAGAGCTAATCTTAAAAACTATAAGTTTTTAAATCGGAAGACAGAATGAATTTGATCCCACAACGGTTCCATTCTCTTTTTAATAAAAATTCAGCTCTCCCGTATTTCATTATTCTGGGCCTTTTCTTTTTAGCCGCGTCCTGCTCTACCAAGAATCCGGACTCCCCTCTCAAGCCTTACCCCGATCAAACCGGAAAATATGAAGGCTCCAAGGACTGGGATTTCAACTACCGGAAGGACAGGCTCTACCCCAAGGAACAGGAAACCGCTGATTTTGAATCATTCAACGATCCGGCGACACTTGCCTACCTGAAAGGGTTCGCTGATGATTTGGACCAGGCTTCTCTGGAAATAGCCATCATGAATCAACTTCAGGCCATGTTCGAACAAGAGCTCTCCACTCCCGTGCGGTTGGGAGCGTTCACCCTTACACGCGGACGCCTTGTGGAAACCCTGGAAGCTTTTTTAGCAATTCTTCAGCAGGATCTCCCTTTTGAGGAATTCAATAAAAAGATTTCTGAAGAATTCGTGCTTTATCGGGTCGGCAAGGGAAAAGGCAAGAATAAAAAAATGCTGTTCACTGGCTATTACCGGCCCGTCATTCAGGCCAGTCCTATACGAACTTCCCTCTACCGCTACCCCATCTACCGAATGCCGGAACAAGGCCTGCAACAAGTAAAGTATAAGAGTGGTATTCAACTGGTTGGTACCCATACGGGAATACAACAAATCCGCGAACCTCATTCCGAAAAGGTGTGGCGGCGTTTCACCCGCGAGAAAATTGACCGCGAAGGCGTCTTACGGGGGTTGGGTCTTGAAGTCGCCTGGCTCAAGGACGACGTTGAGCGATTCTTCCTGCACATTCAAGGTTCCGGCGTTCTGGAGTTTCCTGATGGCAGTCAGCAGGGCGTTGGCTATCAAGGTTCCAACCAATATTCCTATACAGGG
>CATMOP010000315.1 GCA_950072225.1 uncultured Nitrospina sp. | reverse complement strand
CAGATGGTAAATCGGCAACGTTTTGAGGTCCCCATCTGTCAGGATTGCGATATCCATTTAAGCTGGCATAATCTGAACGAGTATTACGATAGCAACGGAAAATTTTTGCCAGAGCGAAAATTCATCATGGGCTAACCGGCGTGGCCGCCGGTGGCAACTAGCAATAGCATTTTACTGCTAGCAACGAGACTCTCGGCTTGACGAGCCTTTGCCAATTTCCTCCCGCGGGAGTGGGTAGCCCACGCCTAGTGGTTTTTCGAAAGATCGATTCGACAACAAATGCCCCCCCCTAATTTTAAATTTCCACAACCTGCGGAACTGGATATCACTATTGTCATTGTAAGTTTTAACACCCGGGAAATTCTATTTCGCTGTCTTGAGTCGATTAAAAAACATACTCAGGAAATTTCTTATGAAGTGATCGTTGTTGATAATGCATCAGAAGATGGGACTGTGCAGGCGGCGAACGAACGCTTTCCTGAAATGAGGGTAATTGCGAATGATGACAATCGTGGGTTTTCGGTAGCCAATAACCAGGGGATTGTTGCATCGAAAGGTCGGAAGATTGCCCTATTGAACCCGGATACGCTTTTAACCGAAAACAGCTTTCAAAAAATTTTCAGATATTTGCAGGAACATCCAGAGTTTTCCATTCTCGGGTCCGGAATCGTTGACGAAAACAACCAGCCCTGCCCGATCCGGTTGTGGGAAGACACACCACAGGACGCGGCCTGGAAAATTTTGGGCCTATATAATCCGGCTACTGAATTGCAAAGAATGGGCGATATGAAAGCCAGGGAAGCATTGGTGATCTCGGGTTGCTGTTTTGTGATTTGCCGTGACTTGTTTGAGGAGATTGGCCTGCTGGATGAAAATTATTTTTTATATAATGAGGAAGATGACTTTTGCCGCCGGACCAGACAGCATGGCAAGCGAATCTGTTTTTTTCCTGAAACATCGGTTCAGCACCTCCTGGGCCAAAGTACGCATCAGCCGGAGCATCGCGAAAAGGTCATTGTGGAAACCTATAAAAGTAACCTCTATTTTTATTCCAAATATTATTCCTGTGGTTGGAATGCCATTTTACGTTCCTTATATAAGGTAACCTTTTTGGCAGGACTGATTCGGTCCGCGTTCCGGCATTTAACAGGCTGTGCCACCCCAGGTGCAGACGATTCCCTCCGGCTCAAACTCAAACTTCTATTTTCACCCTGAATTGTTGTAGTATAGCTAACTCATCCACTCACTAGTCCGGTTTAAAATTGATGAAAATGGTTGACGTAATTGTTATTGGCGGCGGGCATGCCGGTTGCGAAGCGGCCCTGGCCTCGGCGCGTATGGGCTGTTCCACTGTGATGATCACGCTGGAAGCAGACAAAATCGCCCTGATGCCGTGCAATCCTGCTATTGGCGGAGTGGGCAAAGGCCATATTGTGCGTGAAATAGATGCGCTCGGTGGTGAGATGGCCAAAATCATCGATCAGACGGGAATCCAGTTCAGGATATTGAACATGTCAAAGGGTCCGGCGGTACACGGTTTCCGGGCTCAGGCCGACAAGGCCCAATACAAAAATGCCATGCGCCAGGTTGTGGAAAATACCGCCAACCTCGACCTGCTCCTTGAAGAAGTCGATGAACTGATTTTTGAGAATTCCGCGGTTAAAGGGGTGCGGACTGTGGAGGGCACCGAAATTCGGGCCGCTTGCGTGGTCATCACTACGGGAACCTTTTTAAACGGTCTGATTCATCTTGGACTGAAAAGCAGACCCGCCGGACGGGTGGGAGAAAAACCTTCTACCAAATTGTCGCAATCGTTTCTGTCTGCCGGATTTGAGTTGGGTCGTTTGAAAACGGGAACCCCGCCCCGGTTAAAGCGGGACAGTATCGACTTCAGCCGATGTATTATTCAGGCGGGTGATGAAGTGCCGCGACCTTTTTCGTTTTCGACCTCCTTCATTGACCGGGAGCAGGTGCCCTGCTACCTCACTGCGACCAATGAGCGGACTGCGCAGGTCATCCGTGACAATTTGCATTTGTCACCATTATACAGCGGCTTGATAGATGGAGTCGGTCCGCGCTATTGTCCCTCCATAGAAGATAAAGTCGTAAAGTTTCCGGATAAGAATTCCCATAATATTTTTTTGGAACCCGAAGGTTTGGACACGGACTGGATTTATCCGAATGGCATTTCCACCAGTCTTGCCGAAGAGGTGCAGTTGCAGTTTGTGCAAACGATTCCGGGCCTGGAACAGGCCAAAATTGTTTTGCCCGGTTATGCTGTGGAATACGATTTTGTTCCGCCTACGCAACTCACTCCGGCTCTGGAGACCAAACGAGTAAGTGGGTTGTTCCACGCCGGCCAGATCAATGGTACCTCCGGTTATGAGGAAGCGGCGGGCCAGGGGATCATGGCAGGGATCAATGCCGCCCTCAAGGCGCAAAAACGAAAACCATTTTTGCTCACTCGTATGGATAGTTATATCGGTGTGCTCATTGATGACCTGGTGACCAAGGGTACGCAGGAGCCCTACCGCATGTTCACCTCTCGGGCTGAATATCGGCTGATTTTAAGGCAGGATAACGCCGATGAGCGGCTGATGCAAAAGGGTCATGACCTGGGCCTGGTGGATAAAACATTGCTTGAAAAGTGTATGAAAAAATACCGCGCGGTGGACAGAGAGATAAAAAGGCTGGAAGAGACGGCAGTGGTGCCCAATCCGCAAACGCTTGTCCGGTTGTCCATTTTGGGAATTCATGAATTGAGAAATCCTACTACCCTTGTTGGTCTGCTCCGCCGTCCTGAAGTGTCGCATAATGGTCTGCTCAAAGCTTTTAATGGCGGTGAGATTGACGCGATTTGTTTCCGAACTCTCCGAATAATTTTTTATAGCCTCACGGAGCTCATTCGTTTTTCGCATTCCATTGTATAACTGGACGACTCTCAGGAAGTTCGTTGTATTGCTGGGATCGTTTCTAAAAGCAGATATCGAGCGCTGGCTTTTCTCAATGATGCGAATATAGTACTGGTGGCGGACCAAGTGATCAGGGTTGGTCGCGTCGAACCCG
>CATMOP010000314.1 GCA_950072225.1 uncultured Nitrospina sp. | reverse complement strand
AGCGGCAAAGCCATTGCCCATTTCCTCAAGGCGTCGCCTTGTTGCTAGTTGGGTCCAGCGAGTTATGCTTATCATTTGCCTTCATGCCCCGAATGGGGTATCACGCTGGCCCTGGCTACTGGGTCAAACTGTATTCCAGATACGTACGCTTAATATTCGCGTCCAGCCAGTTCAGGTTTTTCCAGGTTTTAAATTTTTCCTGCAAAGCCGGCCTTACCACGTCCTGGGTTTCCTTGAGGGACTTTCCATTTTCCAATTGCTTGAGAACCATTCCCTTAAGATTATATATATAATCTTTCATCGCCAGGAGCACCGGCTTGCCGCCCGGCGCGCCATGGCCCGGAATATAAATTTCCGCATCCAAATTACTCAGTTCGTTCAAGGCAGAAATCCACTCCTCTACATAAGCGTCGCCCATATAAGGAATTTTGCCGTTGAAAACCAGGTCGCCGGTAATGAGGGTTTTCAACTCTTCAATATAGATGAACAAATCCCCATCCGTGTGCCCGCGCGCGTGGATCAGCCTTAAATTATATCCGCCGACAAAGATTTCCATTTTCTCCTTAAAAACAATATTAGGCAGAGTGATGACCGTTTCATCCATTCCGGGAATATTCATAGTCTTGAAAAAATCCAGATGCGCCTTGCCGGAAGAGCCGAACAAGGTCTTACGAACATTTTCATGGGCGATGATGGCTCGGCTATCTTTAAATACCTGGTTGCCAAAAGTGTGGTCCCCGTGATAATGCGTGTTGATCGTGTAAAGGATGGGGAGATCCGTTTGTTTACGAATCTCTTTCAGCACCTTGGCGGCCTCCATCGGAGTGACCCGGGTATCCACAACAACGACACCGTCACGGGTAATGAGAAAGGTCGTGTTGGAATCTATCCCATCTCCATTAATAACCGTAAAAAGATTCTTCCACACCTCAACGGTTTTAGCACCCTCCGCGCTGCAGACCCCACCCAAAATGATGATTAACAGCCCCACACCGGCCAGCCATCTCAATCCCTTAACTGCCATATCGGCCCCCTGAAAAACTGTTTTAATTCAATATCTTTTGTGAAAACGAAACGCATGGTAGCATTTTCCCCTTTGACCGGCAACCACCCTAGCCCCTTTAACCCCTCACGCATTTATGTTAATTTAACTAGAACATTTAAAAAATTTGCTGTCGAGATCCCCATTGGAGTCCCTGAACAAAAAGAAATATGATTTTCTTTTATATCTTTTGGAAGAAGGCGATGCCATGGTTTGCCTGGATTCGAGAGACCCGGCCGTCGATGTTCCAGAGAGCCAAAAAAACAACTCATCCCTGAGCCTGATATTCAACCTTAATTTCAGGCGTCCTATTGAAATAACAGAAGAAGGGATTTTTGCCACACTGGCCTTCGATGGCAGACCTTATCCCTGCATCCTGCCCTTTGACGCGGTATGGGCCATTTACGATCCTAATATGAAGAACGGCCAGGTATGGGAAGAAAGCATGCCAAAAGATATGAACTTGGCTGAGCGAGTGATGGGAACCGAGCCACAAAAACCCCCTGAAAAACTGAAACCGGTGAAATCCAGCGGCAAACCTTCCAGTGGAGCCCAAACCAAGGGCAAACGCGACCGCAGCCACCTTCGAGTCATTAAATAATTTGCATCCCACGGCACCCATATCCTTTACAAAGGTTTGGCGATAGATTACACTTTGCCTCTGCTTGCGGAGAGCCTCCGCTGACATAAGTAATGGCTTTATTAGGGGAGTAAAAGTTATTTCCCACCGGCCTCACGCCGAGGGTTGAGATAAAAATTGATGGTGGGCGTAGCTCAGTCGGTAGAGCTCTGGATTGTGGCTCCAGCGGTCGCGGGTTCAAATCCCGTCGCTCACCCCATTTTTACTAAGAGGGAGATATTAAATATATTGTGCTTTTTCGATGCCCAACATATTTAACATTTTAAAAAATGTCAAGAACTATTCAAAAAAAATATCGATCGGTGAAAAAATCCGAGATGCCAGAAAAGAAGCAAATCTAACTCAAGCTGAACTGGCGGATCTGATCCATATTTCAAGAAACCAATTGATAAATTACGAACAGGACTTAATATCACCGCCTGTGGATAAATTTATTAAAATAGCAGAAGCCTGCCATATAAGCCCTCAAGAACTACTTCCTGAAGAGAATCTAATACCAACTCAAAAATAAGTTCTATTGACCACTTTCTTTCTTCCTTCCTTTTAAAACAAGCTTTCCACTCCTTAACACTTCTTCATTTAAAGTTATAAATAAATCAATATGAATATTGATAAGCCCACAAAATGGTATTAGGTCGTTTATTATTTCAGAAGCAAAGCTATCGGAAAAACCAAATGTTATTGGCCAAATCATACCTTTTTCAGTCACTGCCACACTAGGAGGACAAAGCAAATTAGAATTTCTCCCTGGATGGGTAACTGAACTCCAATACTTATATTTATTTTTTAGTATTGGATATTTCTCAAATGAGCTACTCATCATTTTTCCAATTGAAACAGCTTGGAATTCAACTAATGAAGACAATCGATCGGGTTTAGCCTCAACCCATAGTACCGCCGATAAAGTTTCCAAAATTCCACGAATAGAATGCCCACAAGCAACATAATTTCCTTCATTCATCTGCTGAAGAGTAGCCATAGTTAATTGATAAGCCCTTTGATTAATACCCAGCAATGCCCATTGTGATGCCCAAAGATCTCTCAAAGAAACCTCACTAATTCGGACATAAGCATCCTTAGCGTTTAAAAAATACTCTTCAATTCTTGATACTTCGGATGAAGATATCGAAGGCCTTTTTTCTCTTAGGTTTGATAGCGTTTGATCCTCTAGTTTGCTCAAAAATGTTTTCCCATGACATTCGGGATTAAAGGCATCTGGAACACTCATTTTCCTCTAGACCATTTTCAATTATTTTTATTCTAAAAATAAATTTAATATAAAGTAATCAATCTTAAAGATTTTGAATCTGGTAAATATTCAAGTGACCCGACCCCCGAAAAGTAGTCCAAATGTTAAACTCATAAAAACCATTTGGTAAGGGGGATATTATGGCGA
>CATMOP010000313.1 GCA_950072225.1 uncultured Nitrospina sp. | reverse complement strand
GGTCCAGTAGCGGATAGTAATGCGTTTGTAGTTGATGATGATATCTGGATGATGGTTATTATCTTCCGCCGCTTCAGCAATCTTGCCCACAAAAGCTATTCCCTCCATAAATTTGGAGGCATGGTGGACCCGTTGTATGTAAGCCACACCTTTTTCGTTCTTGCCGGTTTTCCATTCCGGCGCCATCTCTTTTAACTTATCTTCCAGTTCCTGCTCAGTCAGGGCGATCTTCTCTACCATTTTTCAGGCTCCATAAATTTGTATCCCGGCACAGGCGGGATTAAGTAATTATACGAGTTTGTCCAGTTTTTTCCGCAGGGTGGTTTCGTGCGTCTTGTAAACAAAACTTTCCTCTCCATTGATGCGCACCACCGGAATACGTTCCTTATAGGATGCAAACAGGACCGGATCGGATTCGATATCTATCAGCTTCAAGGTCGCGGGATAATCGGGCAGCACACACTCAATGATTGCCTTCGCATCATCACAAAGGCAGCAATCTTTTTTGGTCAGAATTTCTATGTTAATAGTCATCGGGTATTTTTTGGCTCACTTCCCGGTCACATCGAATGAGTCATTGTTGTTACTTTGCCCCAGATAATGAGGAAGGTGAAAAGCAGGATGAATCCAACCAGAAACATCATGGCCAAGGGCCGTTTTTTCCAGTATCTTTCCTTGTTTTGATCAACGAAGGGGATGGAGACCAGGAACAGCACAGTTAATGCTGGAGCAACAATCAGTAAAGGAACCCATAAGTTTTCTAACGCATAAACCCAGACGAACTGCCAAGGCGGTTTGGTCACTTCCATTCCCAGCACCGGTTCTTCTCCCAGCGGCGGGGCGATGGTGAGCGCTAACAGGCAGATCAACAAGAACACTCCGGCTCCCGCTCTTTGGAGGTAGGCCATGTGCCGGGTAAAAGGCATGCTTTCACTTTTCTCTGGTGATTCAGGCAAAGGCGACAGCTTGTGATATTTAACGTAGAACAAATGTAGACCCACCATCAACAGGGTGATAATCGGTAGCAAAGATATATGGGCCATATAAATCCGGTTTAACAGCGGAACTCCCTGCGCAAATTCTTCGGTCAGAGGCAGACCGAAAATCCCCATTTGCTCCGCCACCCAGAGAAAATGTGCCAACGCTTCATAGGCTTCCTGGTCCCATTTCATCACCGTGCCGGTAAACAACAAGGTCACCATCAGCAACATCAGGCCAATTCCTATAAGCCAGTTTATTTCACGAGGATTTTTATAGGATGCCGTAAAAAAAACCCGAATCACGTGTAGGGTCATAGTCACGGTCATAACTTCCGCCGCCCAGAAATGAATGCCTCGCAGGAACCAGCCCAGATAAACCTGATCGACCAGATAATGCAGGCTCTGGTTAGCACGTTCCGGACTGGGCACAAAAAACTGTGCCAGCAAAATTCCACTGAGAACCAGAACCGTGAAGGCCGAAATCGTCATTCCTCCCAGGGAATATTTTATGGAGTTGGCATGTTCGGGAATCTCGTACTCAAGTACACGAAGGCCTAAGCGGTCTTGCAAAATTTTTGAAAGTCCGTTAACCATAAAACCCTTATTCTCCCGGCCGCAGGAACGTAAGACCGGCAAAAACTAACCCGGCAAACAGAGTGATACCGACAGCGGTCCCAAATCCTTTACTGGATGACGAAACCCGCTCATGATGAGAAATTTCGACCTGGGGTCCTTGATGCCCCGCATGTTCGCCTCCCTCCATTTTCATATCATCCATTGGCATGGGGGATACTAATTCGTCTGCGGTAAACAGGTCGGTAGGAGAAAATACATTATCGAAGTTATCACCAGCAGGTTCCGCAAGCGGGTCATTCTCTTTGACGGAGTATATGGAGTCCATTGCCGCAACGTCCTTTTTTTCCTCAGGCTTGTGGCCTCCACCGTGGGCAAAAACTTCCTGAACTGGAAACAGGAAGAGGATCACCAGAAAAAGCACCAATGAAAGACGGAAAGGCTTCATGATTAACTCCCGAGCACCATTTGGGAAAAAGCTTCCAGGGTTTCTTCGTTGGCCCAGTCACGGGGACCAATCGCTTTGTGGACAATGAGGCCTTCCCGATTGACAATAAAGGTTTCCGGAACGCCTGTGGTCTTATAAATTTTTTTAGCAATTTTGCTTTCAGGGTCAAGCAATACCGGGAAAGTTAGATTGAATTTTTTCATGAATGGCTCAATCAGGCTCTGATCTTTATCTACACTTATAGTGAGCATCTCGAAGCCGAAGTCTTTATATTTACGGTACAGTTTTTCCATCGAAGGCATTTCCACTTCGCAGGTTCCGCACCAGGTCGCCCAGAAGTTGATGAACACCACTTTGCCGCGATAGTCGGAAAGTTTTGCCGTCCCCCCTGCCAACGAAGGCAGTTCAAATTGAGGAGACAAAAATGCCTCCGCCGGATATTCGGTCTCAAAGGGTTTTAACTCCACCTTGTTGAGCGACATCACAAATACCGACAACAACGCCGCAACCAAAAATGTGTAAGGAATATAAATACTGATAGGTTTATCCTGGACTACGTTTTCCATAAATTATTTTAAGTTTTTCGATAAGGCCGGTAAAACTTTTTGTCCACGGCAATTACAATTTCGTCCAGGGTTTTTCCCTGGTTATACAATTCATACGCATAAAACACTTCTCCCAGGCAGATATCGCATTTGGAGCCGTGCCTGCTGGTGTAACAGGTCAACAGGGTTTTATGCTGGTGGTTCTTTTTGCAGTAACAGTAACAAAACAGGCTGTCGATAACCTTGGGAATTTCCGCGGCGATTCGGTAGGCTTCTGCCACCCGCCCTATAAATACGGCATCGGACATAAGCGGACGGGTTTCAATCAAAAAACCCGTTGCCGGAGCCACAGGCGGAACCTTCACCCCCGGTTTGGTCGCGACATAAACACCTGCCACAATCACGCAGACCAGAACCCCCAACGCAATGGATGAACGTCGCTTCTTGCTCATTTTGGAGGATGATTTCCTACTGGATTTGTTTTTGCCCATGGTCCCGAAAAGCGTTCTTGATGATATGGTTAGCTATAGATTATA
>CATMOP010000312.1 GCA_950072225.1 uncultured Nitrospina sp. | reverse complement strand
CCGAGAGCCGAAATGTGCAAGCTGGTTTAACCAGTGAAAGTGTTAAATGGGCATTTACCACATCGCACTTTAGCATGTGGCATCCAATGACCTGGTTGTCACATATGCTGGATTATCAATTTTACGGTTTAAATCCCAAAGGTCATCACCTGACCAATTTGTTGTTTCACATAGCTAATACCCTGTTACTGTTCTTGGTTCTCCTCCGCATGACAGGAGCATTATGGCAGAGCTGTTTTGTTGCGGCCCTATTTGCACTTCATCCCTTAAATGTTGAATCTGTTGCGTGGGTTGCCGAACGCAAAAATGTTCTCAGCACTTTCTTCTGGTTACTGACCATGTGGGCTTATGTTCACTACGTTGAAAAACCGGGTGTCAAGAGATACGGTTTGGTAGCTCTATTCTTTGCCTTGGGTCTAATGTCAAAACCCATGTTGGTCACACTGCCTTTTGTCCTTCTTATGATGGACTACTGGCCCTTGGGACGATTGAAATTTGCACAGGAAAAAGGCCACAACGAGATTACAGGCGAATATACAGGCAAGAGATTAGACATCTGGAGCCTTGTCCGGGAAAAAATCCCCTTATTTCTACTGTAACAATCAGATTTATCAGGAAGGTGCCCTATCTTGCTTTTGGATGGTTTTGGTATTTGGGAACCTTGGTGCCAGTAATGCAGATTGTGCAGACAGGCCGACATGGTATGGCAGACCGGTATGCTTATATACCCCTTATCGGAATATTCATCATTGTTGCGTGGGGATTGCCAGAGCTTATGGCAAAGTGGCGCTATCGGGACAAGTTTTTGATACTCCTTGCAGGAATATATTTCCCAATATTAATGGTAACGACTTGGAACCAAGTGAGTCACTGGAAAAACAGTATTACCATTTTTAAGCATGCCATTAGAGTAACGGATAAAGAGTATCCTGACTTCGCCTTGACACATATCAACCTTGGGAATGCTCTGTTGACTGAACGGAAGACAGAGGAAGGAATTTTTCATTACAGGATGGCTATTAAACTCAAACCTGACTTTGCCGACGCACGTCACAACCTCAAAATAGCTTTGCGCCGGTACAAATTACATTCCAAGTCTCAGCATGACAACTGATTTTATACTGCAAAAGATTTTTCACACAAACGGATGTCTAAAAGCCTTATCTCCAGTTTTTCCCTGCCATTCCAGGTGTTGAGGTTGAGTTCATAGGCAATATCGAAAAGATCCGTGGCGGGGTCGACCGATTCAAACAAATCGGCAAAACCAAAGCCCACGCCTTCAATCTGCCCCTTACCCTGTTGGACCCGAAACCGGACATGGTTCTTTTTCTTACCGATAAATTTTACCTCCCTAAATTTCACCTCCCGGGACAAAAAACAGGGAATCGGATTTTCTGCACCGAACGGCTCCAGCAAAGCCATCCGGCTATGGAAGGAGCGGTCGATTTCCTCAAGGCCTAATACGGTATCCACCTGCACTTCAGGAATCAGGTCCTCTTCGGTTAGGTACCGATGCCCCACCTCATTCATAGTGTTGCGGAACACATCTACCTGATCCTCTTTGATGCTGAGTCCTGCCGCGTAAGCATGGCCGCCAAACTGGATGAGATGCCCGGAACAATGGGTAAACGCTTTGAACAGGTTGAATCGGGGGATACTGCGTCCAGACCCTTTTCCTTGCCCCGCTTCCAGCGCAATCAGCACGGTGGGTCGGTTGTATTTATCGACCAACCGGGAAGCGGCAATACCGATCACTCCAGGATGAAAAATTTCCGAGGCCAACACAATCACCCTGTCCTTTTCCATATCGATTTGGCGATGGAAAAGCGATTCCGCTTCCGCCACGGTTTCTTCCTGAATTTCCTTACGCTCCTTGTTGATTTGTTCCAGTTCCCGCGCCAGAACTTTGGCTTCCTTTAAATTTGTAGATGTCAGCAGGTGCAAGCCTTTATCGGCCTTGCCCAGTCTGCCGGCGGCGTTGAGCCGGGGGCCCAGGGAAAAACCCACCGAGCGGGCGGAAACGTTGCCTACAATGCCTGCGGTTTCCTTCAAGGCGACCAGTCCGGGTTTGGAAGTGGTGGACAATATTTTTAGTCCATGCAGAGTCAAAATATGATTCTCCCCAGTTAACGGCGCGACATCGGCAATGGTACCCAGGGCAAACAGATCTAAATGACGCTTTAAATTAGGCAGGCGTTCCTTGGGCCAGCCTGCTGAATACAACCCATTACGCACCGCAATTGCCAGCTTGAACGCCAGACCCACTCCGCATAAAAACCGATAAGGATATTCACAATCCGCCCGATGGGGGTTGAGAACCGCAATGGCCGGGGGCAATCCCTCCTCCCCAACCTGGTGGTGGTCCGTGATAATGACATCCAAGCCTATTTCATTCGCCAGAGCCACCTCCTTTACACCGGTGATACCGCAATCTGCGGTGATCATCAACCCTGCACCCCGTTCACGGATTTTGCGAACCGCGTCCGGATTGAGTCCATAGCCTTCCAACTGGCGTTCGGGCAAATAGGCCTCCACTGGACAATTCAAGTCGCGAAAAAAATGCGTGAGAAAAGCAGCAGAAGTCACCCCATCAACATCGTAATCGCAGAAAACGGTAATAGCCTCTTTTTTGTCCAATGCCTGAATCACCCTTTCCACGGCCTTACGCATGTCCATCATTAAAAATGGA
Source organism: uncultured Nitrospina sp. (assembly GCA_950072225.1). Taxonomy (GTDB): domain Bacteria; phylum Nitrospinota; class Nitrospinia; order Nitrospinales; family VA-1; genus LS-NOB. The sequence goes on along the minus strand of CATMOP010000312.1, from coordinate 400 downwards.
TCATGCAGGTGGCTAAAATCAGCTTCCAGAAATTCCCGGGCAGACTCCAGCGAAGTCACCCCACGATTCACTAGAAGCACTGCCACGGCGGTGGGCAAATGGAGTCCGCTCTCAAGCCGGGACACTGTTTCTGCAGACGGTTCGGCCAGACACCATTTTTTATTTAATAAAGAAAGCATGCGAAAATTACCGGTTCAAATATTCTGCAACGCCCTTGAAGGTATTGCGATGAATCGGACAGGGACCGTGCTTGGCGATCAAATCCCGATGCAACTTAGTGCCGTATCCCTTATGACGGGCAAACCCGTACTGCGGATACAGGTGATGATAGTCTTGCATAATATGGTCCCGGGTCACTTTGGCCAGAACCGAAGCGGCGGCAATTGACAGGCTTTTGGAA
>CATMOP010000311.1 GCA_950072225.1 uncultured Nitrospina sp. | reverse complement strand
TAAATCAATTAGATGAAAATCTAAATATAGAGGGAAAGAGGGTTTTATTAAGAGTTGATTTTAATGTTCCAATAAATAATGGAACTATAACAGAGGATTCCCGAATTGAAAAAATTCTGCCAACTATAAAATTTCTAATAGGAAAAAAAGCAAAAATAAGAGTAGATATTGGCAGGGGTTATTCCTTTGAAATTCCCGGGGATTGGAAAGTCGCAAAAAGAGGCAGCCTGCAAAATAAACTGATTTTTACGAAAAAGAGAGACGGTTATGAGCCACATTGTTCCTTGCATGAATATAAATTCAGAAGGCCCTTTGAAGAATTCAAAGGGAATACTAAAGCTGCGATAAAAAGAGCTTACACAGATTACAGGATAGTCAGCGAGTCAGTATTCTCTACAAAAGATTTAAAAGGGGAAAAAATCAAGGAGCGCTTTATTGACAAGGTAGGAAAAGATGCGCGAAGGCAAACTTATTTTTTTCACGGGTTAAATAAAAAAACGTTGCTGTCGTCTGTCAAGCTGCAATAAAAACCAGAGCGGCACTGGATGATATCTTCGATGAAATAGCGGCTTCTTTAATCAGTAAGTAGTTTTTCATGGGTCTTGCTTGCACAGGATAGGAGGATGGCTCACTTCGAAAAATATTGATCAGGTAGCATGTATGGATCATTGGCAGGATATTGTGGACACGCAACGTCACCCCATTGAGGATCTGGATTCTTATGCCGTACGTTGCAGGAGTGAGTTACAAAATAATTCCATTCTGATCCTGGAAAGATTTCTAACAAAAAAGGCTTTGGTTGAACTGCAACGTGAAGCCCGTTCTTTACACCATAAAGCATTTTATTGTTCGCGGAACCATAATGTACTGCTCACTGAAAAAAATACTCAGTGGGAGGATGATCACCCTTGTAATATTAAAGTAATGAGTGATAAAGGCTGTGTGCCGCACGATTTAATCCCCCCTGAATCTTATTTACGGAAGATTTATACCTCGGAAAACTTTCAAAGATTTATCCAGTCCGTTTTAACTGTTGGCAAGGTTTACCCATACTCCGATCACTTATCCTCCATCAATTATAACTATTACCAGGAAAAGCAACAATTGGGGTGGCATTTCGATAATGCCTCATTCGCTATCACTTTAATGATTCAATCCTCGGAATCAGGAGGGAAGTTTCAATTTGTCGTGAATGCTCGCAATGAAGAAAAAAATACGGTAAACGTTCCTCTCATTAAATCTGCGCTCCAAGACCAATCACCTGTGGAAGAGTTACAGATAAAGGAGGGGATGCTTATTCTTTTTTGTGGACGCAACACTCTTCATCGTGTCACCCCGGTCGCTTCTCAAAGGCCCCGGATTCTAGCTACCTTGAACTACAATCTTGAAAATAATATTGAATTGTCCGAGAATGCCAGACAGACTTTTTTTGGAAGGTTGCAATAACCTTCTCTTTAGCGAACCCGATAAAAAATGTCTTAGAAAATGGGCTTAATGACCGCCAGACCCTCTTCCGCCAAATTTGTTGTGGAAGACCCCTGTTTTTTTGATGTCGATGTTCGCCCGGATTGGCGAAGCCAGTTCGGCAACAGCCGACCGATTAAACTGGAAATCGGTTTTGGCATGGGAGATTTCTTGATTAAAATGGCGACCCAAGAACCGCATAGCAATTTTGTCGGGATAGATTTTTCCCAAAATGGAATCCTAAAATTATTGGCGCGGATTGAAAACCAGCAAATGAATAATATTCGCGTTGTCTATGGAGATGTGCGGGGAAAAATTCCGCTTCTATTCCAAGATGGAGAATTGGATACGGTCTATATAAATTTCCCCGATCCCTGGCCGAGAAAAAGACATTTTAAACGAAGATTGATCAAACCGGGACTTGTAAAGTTGGTTGCGCAGAAGTTGGCTCCAGCAGGCCACGTTTATCTGGCCACCGACAGCGAACCCTATGCCCTGGAAAGTCTCGAATATTTTAATGCGGAGCCCTTGTTGCAAAATGTGAATCCAGAGTCGGGGTTTTTCGCAGAGCGTGACCACCTGCCTAAAACCAAATACGAAAAAAGTTTTATTTATGCCGGAGATAAAATCCATTATCTGGAATATTTTCGAGTGGGTAAGAATGGGGAAGAGGGGCTTCTCAGCGGGGAAGAAAGTGATGAGCTGAATCAACCTAAAGAGAAGTCGATGAGCAACGATGAACGCCTAACTAAAAATTTTAAAAACGCTGAAGTCAAGGCGAAAGACGCCTGCGACCTTAAACAAGTGGCTGATAATTTAGCCGAGGCAGGAGACAAACAATGGGCCAAGAAAGTTTATAGAAAAGCCGAGGACAAAGCAGAAGACAGTCTGGATTTTAATTGGCTTGCGTACAGCGTTTGCGTAGCGCTCGGGGATAAAGAATGGGCCAGGGAGCTATACAAAAAAGGCGAAGAGAAGGCGGAAAACAGCCTGGAGTTTAATTGGCTGGCGTACAGCATCTCAGAAACACTCGGCGATAAAGAATGGGCAAAAAAAGTATTCCAGAAGGCCGAGAACAATCCAGAAAATATCCGTGAATTGTGTGATCTTGCCGACAGCATTGCCGAAACACTCGGTGATAGGGAATGGGAAATAAAAGTTTATAAAAAAGCCGAAGAAATAGCAGAACAGTATTCCGATTTTTATGAACTTGCCGACAGTATCTATATAAAACTCCGCGATAAAGAATGGGCCGGGCAGTTATACCGGAAAGCCGAGGACAAAGCGGAAGACTGCAGTGACTTCCTTGGCCTGGCCGAGTGTATTTGTGAGAAGGTTGGCGACAAAGGATGGGCTAAAAAAGTTTATGGCAAAGCGGAAAGCCTGGCCGAGGACAGTGGGGATTATTGTGAACTCGCCGCAAGCCTTTGTAAAAATTTGGGCGATGAGGAATGGACAATCCGGTTATACAAGATAGCGGAAGGCAAGGCGGAAGAAAATCATGAATTGCGTTGGCTGGCCGAGAGCCTGGCCGAAAAACTGGGTGATAAGGAATGGGCTGGAAAAATTTACAAAAAAGCCCACTAGGCATGACCGGCGAGCCGCCGGTGGCAACTGGCCATCACTTTTTACCCCTTTTGGGCACGAA
>CATMOP010000310.1 GCA_950072225.1 uncultured Nitrospina sp. | reverse complement strand
TCCGCCTACCAGAACGCCTATGGCAAGTCCCATAATCGGCTCCTCCATTAGCGGAGCAACGATGAGAATCGACAGAATCATCATGACATTTTGCGAAATGGGGGTGGCTGCTGGAAGGGCAAAAACTTTTAGGGAATTTAAAATCCCCATACAAAAAGCAGCCAGTCCAATGAAAAAAAGGTAGGGAGCCATCCAGCGGGTTAATTTCACCGTCAGTTCAAATTTTCCAGGTTCATCTAGAAACCCAGGGGCAAAAACCGTTATTACAGCGGGTGAAAATGTCAGGATAAATAGGGATGCCAGGGATAATGCAATAAAAAGAATATTGAACAGGTTGGCGGTCATTCTCCACGCAGCGGATGGACCTTTTTGCGTCAGAGTCTCGGTAAAAACAGGAATGAAAGCCGCTGTCACCGCGCCTTCACCCAAAATTCGGCGTTGCATATTAGGAATTCGGAAGGCGACAAAAAATGCATCGGCGGAGGCCGAAGAGCCAAATGCCATGGCAATGACCATATCGCGCAGGAACCCGAAAAGCCTGGATAAAAGAGTCATCCCGCCTACGGCTCCTGCCGCTTTACTTACTTTTTTATTACTTTCCATTCGGGGTTTAGGTTCAGGTGGGAAATAGTGAACGCTTATTTACGAGGTTTTACCCTAAGCAGTATAGCAAAGCTAAAGTTAAGGTAGGCAAAATAATTAATGTGAACATCAGGTTTAATCCAAGCGTGTTATAATGTTATCAGTTGACTATCTTAATTGCCAGGATACTAAATGCCAAAAATAAAAGTTAGGACCAAAGATCAGAAAGTTTATGAAAAGATCGTTGAGGCTTACGAACAAACCGTCATTATTCAAAAACAGAAGCGGTTGACATACGGACATTGGGACTTTGTGGTTTTCGGCCAGACAGACAACAATGAGACGGTGCTTCGTGAAGGCTATGCTGAACAGGCATCAATTAAAAGGGTTCCTATTTATATCGCTTCTTTGGCACAACCGGGACTTACCAATGTAAATGGCATACCCATCGAAGAGTTTATCGAAGAAGATGTTCCGGAAAAATACAAGGGACTGGAAATTATTCATGTCGATCCCCTTCGTCCGCTCGCTATTAAAAAAAGGGAAACCGTTCCTGGAACCAGTCGGGCACAGGATCAAATTTGTAAGGACTATGAGGGCCAGAATATTGCAATCATTCATTCACCGCATGAATCGGACTGGATGATTGCGGTGATGAAGTATCTCAGCGAATGCGACCAAGCATTTCCTGATCCTGTTCAGGAAGCCTTTTCGCGTAACTCCACGCTTCATGGTGATTTTTTATCCTTGGCAAATGCTAAACCTTCTTCCAACCGTTTGAATTGAGCTGAATACTTACCCATTCAGGTGAAACCCTCTTTTTCAAAAACAATATAACCAGAATCATTCATCCCCAAGTTGTGGTAGGTGCGCTGCCCTGTGTTGTTATTCTGCATGACGTATAAACGCAGGGCTTTGACTTGAGGATCGGCTCGAGCCAGATTCTCTATATGTTTGAATAGGGTCCTGAAAACACCTTGTTTACGGTATTCGGGAAAAACGTATACGCTCTGAATCCACCAGATAACTCCGTTGCGCCAGTCGCTCCATTCGTAGGTAATCATGGTTTGCCCGACTACTTTTCCGGAGATCACGGCAACGAAATAATGGCATTCCTCCCTCGATAAGGCTTGTTCAATTCCTTTTCTCAGGACATCCTTATCCAGGTTCAGCGATTCTGTTTCTTTTGCAAGAGCCAGGTTGTTTTCAACAAGTATGGAAAGATCATCAGTGTGGGCTTCACGGATGCAAATATCAGGATGCATAATGCTTAGATATCCTGGATGAAGCGTTGTGCGTAGGAGCGGATATTTTTCCCATTTAGCACATGAAATCGCCTTATTTTTTCAATGGTCTGATTGGAAAACCTTTTGAGGGGAATATGAATGATTCTTTTGCCGTATTTTCTGGCGAGTCTCCGCCAAGTTATTCGGGGTGCACACGGGGCAACAACGGTGACGTTCTTTTCTTTTGAATGAAAAAAAGCCGCTTCCAGAAGCTTTTCTTCCAAGGTGTCGGAAAAGCGAATACGAGGGTCCTGCCATATATCCGGAATGGGACGGGGAGGATAAATCATCATGCATCCCCCATAGGTAGATTGCCCAATGCCCGGTCCGATTAATGAATCCATATATTCCGTCGCAAAAAAACATAAAGTGGATTCCTCATTATGTTCGGCGTACCAGGTTTGACACCATTTATATTTATTCGGCTCGGGCTCAGGATCAAAAAGGAAGACAATAATTTCGACCTGTCCTCGGGATGGAGGAATTTCTTTCACATAAATATCGCCCGTATACCAGTGGCGTAGGGTATCCCTGATATCTATGCCGTCTTTAACGGAGGACGTGAATTTTTCGGTCCGGGCCAGGTCGTGACTCAATAAAAATTTAGTTTGTTCACGAACATGTGTGTTCAGGTTTTCTATTTTTTCATCCTCGGGCGGCCAGGAGCATTGCCCATAGGGGTCCCAACGGTGTTGCCATTTTTCCTGGGTTTTGATGTTCGGGTCGGGTTTTAAATCCAGCGACCGCCATTCAAACTGGGTTTCCAACAAACGGTTTTTCATGCTTAACGGTTTGGCATCTTCTTCATCCGGCAAAGCCTGGTCGATTCCCAGTGAAAGGGTCTCTTGTAAATTTTTGGCAGGTTCAAAGGGATATTCCCTTGCCGCTTCCAAAACGGCAACGGCAAATGGGTCTCCGCCGAATTGCTTGGCGGCTTTTACCAGAGTATAGAGATCCGGCAGGAGTCGTGATTCCATTAAAGTCAGGTTGCGAATATATTGTAAAAGAAGCTGGAAAGTCTGCGAAGTCAGGTTGTGATAACGAATTTTGTGTTTTTTAGTGAACAGTTCACGAGCACGCACAAGAATTTCTTTAACCCCATCTACCGGCGTATTATTGTCAGGGCGCAATTCCTGCCGTTTTTTTTCATATAAGTAGGTCACATAGGGAAACTCCGAAAGCGCAAAGAATAAGGTTTGTTTATCCACGCCATGTAATGAGGGCAATCCTTCAGGTTTTTGCGGTGCAAGCACTTCCAACC
>CATMOP010000309.1 GCA_950072225.1 uncultured Nitrospina sp. | reverse complement strand
AACAGGGAGCCTTTCAATAACGGTGCCCGGGCATTTTCTGAGGAAATCTGGCTGACTCGGTCGTAATGTATGATAGCCCCTTCCGCCTTACCCTGACTGGCAAAAATATCCCCCAGGATCATCTCAATTTCCTCATTTTCAGGAAAACGGGCCAGCGCATTTTGGCCGGCCCGAACAGCCTCATCCAATTGACCGGTGCGGAGGAGCAAGCGGATCCATTTTTCATGGAACCTTTCTGTTTCCGGATCATGCTGGACCACTTCTTTATAATGCAAAGCGGCCTGCTTCAACTGATATTTCTTTTCCGCCTTCACAGCCATCAGGTAATGATAATAAGAACGGGGATCCCGTGTATCCAGTTTCTGAGAATGTTGCTTTTTATTTTCAAATGACTTAACCGCGTAAGACGAAGACAAGTCAGCGTTCGTTGAATCCAGGTTCCCAACCGTCGTCGCACAGTTCGCTAGGAGCAGAAGGGAGAACATTAATAACCCTGCCTTGACCCATGGAATCGATTGACCAAGCTTTCGACTAGCCGTGGAGACAGCTGAGCAAGGGCTTACCAAGCTGAGAACATCATTGCCAGCCAGGGAAAGATATTTCAATTTGCCTGCGGAGGCACTCCGCTGGGTGATCCTGTAAATAAAATTTAATTTACAAGCGGTGTCTTTCATCTTCTGAATTGTCCTAAAACATGGATAAATATTCTTCAGAGCGTATCAGGCAACTGCCTTAAATACAATACCGTTTAATAATGATTCTCCTGCCCTGCTGTTTATTTCCTGCATAATTTTCTTTTTTAAAGAATCTAAAACCGGTACCCATTCTTTACCCTTAACTCTAACATGGAGTATTCCCCGGGTCACCTTGTCAATGGAGGAAACTCCCGCAATTTCCTTTCCCACAACCAAGTTCCAATGATAAATAAGCCATTCCTTTTGATTTCCCTTAGAAAACATTTCATCAGGAAGAGACTGAAAAAGAACCGACCTTATTTCCGACCAGTTCCTGCTTGAACCTTTTTTTACTTCCTGTCCATAAAACGCCATAACGGGGAAAGGGTTTGACCCACTATTCCATTTTAGCTATCTTAACGTCTAAGTTAAAGTTATTTCTCTGCTAGCCGCAGGGGCAACTGGCGATAGCTTTATACCCCTGCTGCTAATAGCTACTTATGAACAAACATAAAGACACATTGCCTTCCATGGATCAACAGCTTGCCCAATTGGAACAACGGGTGCATCAACTGGAAACCTGCTATAAAATCACTTCCCTTCTCAATTCCGAACTGAATCTCTCCAATCTGCTCGACACGATCATGAACGTTACAAAAAAAGTTATGAATGCCGATGCCTGCAGTTTACTGCTGGTGGACGAGGAAACCGATGAGCTGGTATTTCAAATCGCCCTGAGCGATGTGGGTGAAAAAATAAAATCCATGACCCAACTGAAAATGGGTGAAGGCATTGCCGGAACTGTAGCCAAAACCGGTGACCCCATCATTGTAGAAGATGCCTACCAGCACCCAAAATTCAATCCGGATTTTGACAAAAAAACCGGTTTCCAGACCGGTTCTATTTTATGTTCACCGCTTAAGACAAAAGGTAACATTCTTGGAGTGTGCCAGGTGATTCATGGGAAAAACCTGGGCCGGGTGTTCCAGCAAAGTGACTTGGAAATTTTTCTCCTGCTCTGCGACAGTGCCGCCCTGGCTATTCATAACGCACGCATGCATCTGGTGCTTATGGAAAACCAGCGCATGGAGAAAGACATGGAATTCGCGCAATCGGTTCAGGAAAGCTTCCTGCCAACCTCCACCCCGCAACATGCGCATTTTACTTTTGCCGCACAGACCCACGCGGCCCAGGTAGTGGGAGGCGATTATTATGATTTCATTCCTTTTGAAAACGAACTACTGGGTATTGTATTGGGAGACGTTTCCGGCAAAGGAGTACCCGCCGCTCTGCAAATGGCCCGATTGATGAGCGATTTTCGTTACATTGCACAAATCGATCCGACGCCCAAAAAGGTGCTGACCCTGATCAACAACACGCTCTGCGAAAGATCCTATCGGGGCATGTTCACCACCGCAGTATTCTGCCTGCTGGATATGAAAAACAGAAAACTAAGTATCGCCAACGGCGGCCACCTGTCGCTTCTTTTAAAAAGCAAAAACTCTATTCAAGAGATCGGTTCTGCCAGCGGGACTCCTCTAGGAATCCTTCCCAACATGGAATACAGCCAAGAGGAGCACTTCCTGCAAAGCGGGGACGAGATTCTTGTTTTTACCGATGGGGTGACCGAACCCAAAAACAAACAGCAGGAGGAATTCGGATTGGACCGGTTGAAAAACCTGTTCGCCAACCACACCGGTTCGCCGGAAGAGTTTCTGCAAAATCTGAAAAACACAATCAAACAATTCACCGAAGATGCCCCCCAATTTGACGACCTGACCGCCCTTACATTTAAAACCCTGTAAAGGAGGCTCCTCCATTGAATAGTATTGCGATCGGTTTATTGGGATTCCGGTTGACCCAATTTGGCCGCATGAATATAATCCATGATGGGGTGGAAAATTTTAATACTGAACCATTGGAAAACTATGACAACGATTGGCAAAGAAGAACTGGATTCATTGATCCAGAGCGAGTGGGATTATCTGGAATCAAAAAAAGGTGAGTGGAGCCTCCTTGAAGGGAAACAGGATATGGAAGTGCTGGAACACGTTTTGCGCTGCATCCTGCATCTGGATAAAACCCAGGAAAAACCTCGAGAATTCAAGGAATGCGTCAAGGTGCAAAACCCGGATGGCGGCTGGTCTAAAGAATCCCACACCGATAAAACCTCGATGTGGATCACAACTTTTGTTGGACTCAACCTCTGCCGGGGCAACCTGATTCTTAAGGATCCAGACATTCAAGCCACGGTTGATAAAACCCTGGAATATGTCCTGTCCATGCAAGAAGATGATGGACATTGGTCCGACCCTGAGCGGTCCCACCTGGACACAACCTGTTCCGTCACATGCTTTCTGACCATATACCAAGTCACCCAGGATAAAACAGATGACGAACGAATCAATAAAGCCCGTATCAGGGGCTTTGAATTTATTACGCAATGGCAAAAGGATTCGG
>CATMOP010000308.1 GCA_950072225.1 uncultured Nitrospina sp. | reverse complement strand
AAAATCAAAAATGCCGGACTGCAATGCGAAACCATCCCGAGCTTTAATTTGAACTTTGATCAGGCAGACTTGTTCATGGATATGCGCAGTCCGGAATGCATAGCCCAGTTTGATCTGGAAGACTGGATCTAACCACTAGGCGTGGGGCCAGCGAGCAATAGCTCTTTCTGGCGAGCAAAGAGTTTTCTCGGCTTAACAAGTTCTTGCCCCGTTGCTTCCCCTGCCAATAGGCACTTGGCGCCAGCGTGACGCCGGACTCAAATTGCAATAATAGCTCTTTGGCAGGCCTCGGCTGAATCAAGCCCTTGGCTTCTCCCGCCGTGGTCAAAAGACTGTCTTCAAACTGCGCGCAAAGATGTTTGGTCGCTTGACGGACTACGGCTAGTTGGGCCCAGCGTCACCCTGGCGGAGGGTTTGCAGTCTATCGGCCAGAGTCTGGGGTTTTTCTTTGCGGTTTTGCAAAAGGCGGGTAAACCAGTCCAATCCTTCTCCAAGACGAGGGTCCGTTTTTATGGCCCGGTCATAATCGGCAATAGCCTGAGGGAAATGCCCCATTCGGTCCTGTAGGATACCCCGGTTTGCAAAAGAAACGGCAGAGCCTGGGTCTCGTTTGAGCACTTCGTTAAAGGCTTCCAAGGCTTCCCTATCCCGGCCCAACTGCATCAGAGTTCGAGCCCTTCCCCTTTGCGCATGGATAAAATCTGGGTGTTCCCTGATACTTGTTTCATAGTCCCGCAGAGCTTCCTCATATTTTTCATCGGTATACAGTCCCACCGCACGACTGAAGGCAGGCCCACCGGGATGAGTTTCCGGTCCTGCTCCTTTGTATAAGGCCCACGCCAGCGATACAAAAATCAGCCCTATCCCCAAATAACGGATTCCCCTGTAAATCATGTCGGTGTTCATGGCAAAGGCACAATCCATTCCTGAGCTTCCTGCTGCCCAGGAATCGCGCAACCCTTTAAGAACAAGGAAGAACTAATTCTGAAGTTTCCAATGAGCGAGCCGGATGCCATCTTTATGGGACTTGCGGTTGATCCTTTCGACCGCTTCCGTACCAATATTTTTATCGTTATAAACGGCATTGACAAATTTGGCCACCAGCTCCGGGTGGCCCTGACCAAAAGCAGGAAGTTTTTTGCCAACCCAGTCGAATGTAGATTCATCCGACGTATAAAACTTTAAAAAGGTCGAAAGATGCAAAATCAAACTATTCCGCCCCACATTTTGAGGTTTGCGTTTCCCTTTACTGGCGGAAACAGAAAGTTGAAGGCCCCCTATCCTTCTACGAGAATCCATTTGATCCTTTTCAGAAAGATATTTTGCAGCCAGAAAACAGGTGGACAGCACACTGCTTTCCAGGTTCCCATAGGGAAACTCGTTGTCACCCTGTTGCAGTTTCTTCATTTTATCCATCGCGGACTTGCCTTTTGGCGAATAACAAAAATGGGCACGCCAGACTTTGAATTCTTTAATCGTTTTAATCATCGATAGATAGTCCTCGGTTAATTACTGCTGGCGGGGTCCGACTCCAGATTTTGTTCCGCAACATAGGTTTGGCTACCACGCTGATGGACCAGAACATGGTACCAGGGTTTATCTTTGGGAGGTCTGCTCCGGGCCATCTCTTCATACCACTCATCCGTCTGACTAAATTCCAAGTCCACTCCGAGAATGATTCCCCGGTAATCAAACAGTCTATGATGAATCAGTTGCCCAATACAGAATTTTGCTTTTGTCGTACTCATATCTTAGTCTACAGTTAAAATGTTTTTGCTTTGTATGGCCCACCCTCTTACAGCCTGACAACTTTATTACTTCAGTCTGCACTCGTAGGTATCTTCCGAAGTCCATTTCACTTCAATATAATCCGGAACCTGGGTTTTGCTATCTATGATTGCTAATTCTAATTCTTCAGGGGAAATATTATTGACTTTTCGAAGGTCTACTCTACGGAATTTTGCTTCGATAAGCTCTGCACCAGAGAAATCAGCATCCGTAAGATCCGCTGCTCCGAAATCTGCATCGCTTAATTTCGCATTCACAAAACAGGCAGACTTCAGGCAGGCATGTTTAAAGTTGACCTCGCTTAAATTGGCTCCGGAGAAGTCGGCCTCGCTGCAGTCGGTTTCATTCATTTCTGCGGCAGTCAAATCAGCCCGGACCATTTTCGCACCAATCAGTTTTGCTTTGCGCAGGTCGGCACCACGGCTGAAATAACCTTCTCGTTGGTACCGGCCTGAAAGTTTAGCCTCGGTCAAATCCGCGCCAGTCAGGTTTGCATTGGCAAGATAAGCTTCTACCAGCTTGGCTCGAATCAAACTGGCTTTCATCAATTCTACATCTGAGAGGTTGGCTCCCATTAAATCTGCATCATTGAGATTAGATTCCTGAAAGTTCGCCCGGCTAAAATTTGCTTTAAGAAGACTGGCACCCGATAGGTTGGCATTTCGCAAATCTGCCCGCATGGCTTTGGCGCCAAACATTTCGGCTCCTGACAAATCCGCGCCACTCAAATTGACCGATACCAGATTGGCGGAAATGAGATTGGCATTTTTCAAATTCGCACCGGATAAATCCAAACCCTTCAGCTCAGCACCTTCAAGATTTGCTTTTGCTTGCTCGACTTTTTCTTTATTCCAACTCTCCATAATCAGACGATTTTCTTCAAAAGGTTTAAGTACAAACAGGAATTCAAGGTAGTAATCTATTCATCCCTCAGTCCAAAGTCAAATAGTTCCTTAAAAACCCGAGAAATAAGGCAAATTAGGTTACACTGGGGGAAATAGTCCGAGGACGGAAAAAATGCGAGCGACTATAACTGACCAGAGCGGTTTCACCTTAATAGAGTTGTTAATCGTCACAAGTATCATAGGCATTCTTGCTACGGCCGGCCTCTTTTCCTATCAGCCATATAAGAAACGCGCCTACGACATTGACGCCAAAGCAAATCTTCAGAGCCTTTTCCTCACCTGCAAACTTTATTGGAATGATAAAGGGTCGACCACCAACTGCAATGTCAGTGCTGTATCCGGGTCTTCTTATGGTTTCGCATCTTCTGCAGAAGTCACCATTTCCGGGCAGGGAACAGAATCCAATTTCAGCGGGACGGCAATTCACAACTCCAGCACCACC
>CATMOP010000307.1 GCA_950072225.1 uncultured Nitrospina sp. | reverse complement strand
CGGTTACGCCTTTTTTCTTATCTGCCTCATGGAAGTAATTGCGGAATTGTTTTTCCAGCAAACCGTAAATGCGCTTTACCTTTTGTTTTTCACGAAGCTGAACCCCATATTCCGAGAACTTCTTTCTACCCTGACCATGTTGACCAGGGGGGTATGGCCGTTTTTCAATAGCGCATTTTGCCGTCTCGCAACGGGAACCTTTTAAAAATAATTTTATGCCTTCTCGCCGACAAAGTCGGCAAACAGAACCTGTATACCTGGCCAAATTCAGCTTCTCCTTTCGGTTTTATACAATTAAACCCTGCGACGTTTTCTAGGACGGCACCCATTGTGAGGAATCGGGGTCTTGTCGCGAATAACAAGGATTTCCATTCCCGCGGCCTGTAAAGATCGAATTGCAGACTCTCGTCCCGATCCGGGCCCTTTAACGTGAACCTCCAGTTTTTTCATTCCCATATCCCGTGCTTTGATAGCGGCTTTGTCTGCCGCCACCTGCGCGGCAAACGGGGTACTTTTTCTTGAGCCTTTAAAACCCTGGGCACCGGCACTGGACCAGGACACCACATTCCCGGACATATCCGAAATGGTGATGATAGTATTATTGAATGTAGCCCGAATATGGGCCACACCGACTTCTGGTGCGGTCTTTTGCTTTTTTTTACTACCTTTGGATTTCTTGTCCATACATTTTCATCCTTATTTTTTTGATCGTGCGCCCACGGTTTTCTTGGGACCTTTTCGGGTTCTGCCGTTAGTGTGTGTCCGTTGCCCTCGGACCGGCAACCCTCTGCGATGGCGAAGCCCTCTGTAGGCACCAATATCCATTAGGCGCTTTATGTTCATGGCGACATTCCGCCTCAAATCGCCTTCCACTTCATAATCTTTTTCGATGATGTTACGGATTCGGGTCACCTCTTCTTCGGTCAGGTCTTTCATCCTTACCTCTTCCCCAACCTGGGCTTTTTTCAGGATGTCCCGAGAAATGGTAGGACCCACTCCATATATGTAGGTCAAGGCAATTCTCGCCTGCTTATCTCTGGGAATGTCTACACCCGCTATTCTCGCCACTGCTTCTCCTTTAGGAAATTAACCTTGTCGTTGCTTATGCTTTGGGTTCTCACAAATAACCCGCACGACTCCACGACGGCGAATCACTTTACATTTACTACAAATCGGCTTGACCGATGCTCTGACTTTCATGTTTCTGTCCTCGATTATTTATATCGATAGGTGATCCGTCCCCGGGTCAAGTCATAAGGAGACAGCTGGACCTTAACCTTATCTCCTGACAGGATGCGGATAAAATGCATACGCATCTTCCCGGATATATGGGCTAGCACCTTATGGCCATTTTCTAATTCCACCCGAAACATCGCGTTCGGCAATGGTTCGAGTATGGTGCCTTCAACCTCTATGGCATCTTCTTTTGACATTCGTTACTGCACCATTTCGCAAACGCGGGAAAAAATTTCTTCTGCAGACCCTCTTGCTGTTACCGTTTTCAAATTCCCCTGCTTTTTATAAAACTCCTTTAAAGGAGCTGTAGACTCCTGATAAACATCCAAGCGCTTCAGAATCGTTTCTTTATTGTCATCCTGCCTCTGGGCCAAGGAACCACCGCAACCATCGCAAACCCCTTGTACTTTTGGGGGCCGGGATTCCTCATGAAACATGGCCCCACAATCCGAGCAGGTGCTTCGTCCGGTTAAACGGCTTATCACCTCGTCAGCATTGACTTCTAGATCCACCACCGTATCAATGGAAAGATTCATATCGGTCAGTGTTTCCGAAAGCTTCTCGGCCTGAATCATGGTCCTTGGGAACCCATCCAGAATAAATCCTGTTTCACAATCGGCCTGCTTAATGCGTTCCTTGATCAAGCCGATAACCACATCATCCGGAACCAGCTGGCCAGAATCCATAAACGATTTAGCCTGAACGCCCAACTCCGTATTGTCCTTAACCGCCTGTCTTAAAATATCACCGGTGGATATCTGCGGGATCCGAAATTTCTCTTTCAGCATTTTGGCCTGGGTACCTTTTCCGGCTCCTGGCGGACCTAAAAGAATCAATCTCATTCATCAGCCTCTTCGGCTTTTCAATCGTCCCTTTTTCACAAAACCATCGTAATTTCTCATGACCAAGTGGGACTCAATTTGTTGCATGGTATCCAAAGAAACACCCACAACAATCAATAGGCTTGTTCCACCAAAGTAAAACGGAATGTTAAAGTATTTTATCAAATAATCAGGCAAAATACAGATTAAAGAAAGATACACTGCCCCATAAAACGTGATCCTCGAAAGGATCGTATCGATGTACTCGGAAGTTTTAGCTCCCGGTCTGATTCCCGGAACATAACCGCCGTGCTTTTTCAAATTGTCTGCCACATCAACCGGGTTGAAAATGACAGCCGTATAAAAATAGCAAAAGAAGAATATAGCTCCACAAAAAATCAGGCTGTACACGATGGTTCCGGGAGTCAACATTGCCGAAACCGTCAGCATCCACGGATGACTGATAAACTGGGCAATGGTCGCCGGAAACATAATGATGGATGAAGCAAAAATCGGTGGGATAACCCCCGATGTATTGACCTTCAAAGGCAAATGCGTTGCCTGGCCACCCATCATTTTACGACCTACCACCCGTTTCGCATATTGGATCGGAATCCTGCGTTGCCCTCCTTCCGTAAAAACAATGACCCCAACCACAAAGATCATCACCACCAAAAGGAATAACATAACGAGCACTGACATTTCGCCGGTTCCCATCAAATCCAGGGATTGAAAAATTGCTGCCGGAGTTCCAGCAACGATTCCTGAAAAAATAATCAGGGAAATTCCATTCCCAATACCCCGTTCGGTAATCTGCTCACCGAGCCACATCAAAAAACAGGTTCCAGCGGTCAGGGTCAGAACCGTCATCATTCGGAACGACCAACCCGGTTCGTGGACAATGAGGCCCCCGCCCGGGCTTTTCATGGCTTCCAGTCCCACAGCAATCCCGGAACCCTGGATCAGGCTCAGCACCACTGTTCCGTACCGGGTGTACTGGGTAATTTTTTTCTGTCCCTGCTCCCCCTCCTTTTTCAACCTTGCCAGGGTGGGAGAAACGATCGTCATCAACTGCAAGATGATCGATGAGCT
>CATMOP010000306.1 GCA_950072225.1 uncultured Nitrospina sp. | reverse complement strand
AGGAAATGAGGCCGACCGCGAGTTCTGGCGAACCCATTGCAATATCGATCACTTTGTTTATCTTTCGTTGACTAGTGGAGTGAAGGTCGGCATAACCCGGCATACCAATATTCCCGACCGCTGGATCGACCAGGGGGCCATAAGAGGATTAATTATCGCCAGGGTTCCGCAACGGATCCTTTCAGGCCAGATTGAAGTGGCCCTGGCGAAACATTTTGCGGACAAAACCAATTGGCGCAAAATGCTCAAGGGGGGAGTGGAAGAGGTTGACCTTCTTGCCCTCCGCGATAAGGCGCACCAACTCTTTCCGGAAGCTTTAAAAGGGTCTGCTGTGGTGGACGGAAAAGTTCAGGAACTGGTTTATCCGGTCGAATCGGTTCCCGAAAAAATCACCAGTCATAATCTCGATAAAATCCCGGAATTCACAGACCGCTTGACCGGCATCAAGGGCCAGTATTTGATTTTTGAGACGCGAGTGATCAACCTGCGCAAATACTCGGGCTACCATGTGGAGTTTGACTACCAGGCGTAGGGCTAGTGTGCAATAAAGTGAATGAGCAAGTACCCGTTAACTTGGCTTAAAGAGTCTTTGCTATATTCACCTCTATGCCGAAGGGGTTTGGGAAAGGATTTTTTGAGCCGAGAAAGCGGTTGTTCGCCAAATAAAGTATTTGCTAGTTGGCTCCACGCCTAGTGGTCAGGCCGATTGAGTGATAATTTTCCCGATAAACGCCGGGGCTTCTTTTTCTTGGCGGTCCGGGTTGGGGGTCAACTGGGCTACTTTAATGTCTTTAGCGAGGCCGAGTTTTTCCAGAATGCAAAGAGCCCACCAGGTCATGTCAATTTCCCAAGGCCGTAAACCATGCCGTGCAGACTTGGGGAACGCATGATGATTATTGTGCCAGCCTTCGCCCCAGGCCAAAAGCCCTACCCACCAGCAATTGGTGGAAAAATCATCTTTGAGCGGAAAGGTCACATAGCCAAAATAATGTGCCGCGCTGTTCACCAGCCAAGTGGAATGGTAACTCACCACTAACCGGACAAAGATCCCCCAAATGACCCATGAAACCCCGCCAATGGCAAGAAGGATGAAGCCGAAGACTACTTGAACTAAAACAAAATATTTGTCGAGAAATTTGTAAAATGGGTCTTCACAAAAATCCTTAGTGTAATCGTGGAGCACCTTCTCGTCATCAAACTTGGAATGGGTATGAAACATCCAGTTAATATGAGCCCACCAGAAACCTTTTTTGACACTGTGCGGATCTTCTGGCGTGTCCGAACCTGCGTGATGGATGCGGTGCTGCCCGACCCATTTGATGGGGCCATTCTGGCAGGCCAGAGTTCCAAATAAGACCACAGTATATGCCAGCCACTTTGGTAAGGTGAAACCTCGATGTGTGAGGTAGCGATGGTAACCCAGGCAAATGCCCAGTGACGAGGTGAGCCAGTACAGAAAAAACATCACCCCAACTGCGCTCCAGGAAAACGCAAACGGAAAAAAGGCAAATAGCGCCATGCCATGTACAAGAGCTAAGACGGCCGTGGCGGTTGGATTAAATTTGAGTTGGTATTTTTCAGCCGAATCACTGGTCATGGAAAAGCTCCCATAATTAAGGTTTCTTAACAACTCCATGGTAGCCTGACTCGGTAAAACCGTTTGTAAAACTTATGTAATATAAGGGCCCCAGGCCATTATCGGAACTTCTGGACGAAGAACCTCCGCTGGCAATGAAGCCCAGCTTTTTAGTCCGCTTAAACTGTGTTGACGGTTTAAGAGTTATGGCTTTTTAGCCCCACGCCCAGAGGATAATTAGGCTTTCAATTTAGGCTTCGAACTTGGTAAAGTGGTAGAAATCAGGAGGTTGCAAAAAAAAGCATGATTATCAGAACAGGACTACGAATTAGAGGGGGCAATGGGTAAATTACGGGCTTTGTTCCATCCTGTCATGGTGTTTATCGGGGTTCAGATTGCTTGGATCGTCCTCATGGCGGTTTGGATCAACTGGTACCTGGAAAATAACCTGGCAATCAAGGAGTTTGCCCAGAAAATCCGTCCAGATTTGTTCACTGCTGAAATTCAGTGGCTGATTTTGTTTGAGGGTTGTTTCCTGATGCTCCTGATTCTTGCCGGGTTCTATGTGATCTTTGTTTACTGGAACAAGCAGAACCGTTTGAACCAGATGCAAAGCAATTTTGTGGCCAGTGTTTCGCATGAGTTGAAATCTCCGCTCGCCTCCATTCAGCTTTACCTCGAAACCCTGAAATACCAGGATGTCTCGAATGAAGAGGGAAAAGATTTTGTCGAAACTATGCTGTCGGATACACAACGTCTTTCCGGATTGATCGATAATATCCTGCAATCGAGCAAAGCCGACCCCAAGAGCATGGCATTGCAGTTTCAGCCTGTGAATCTGGGAGATTTTCTTTCGGATGTGGTCAAAGGTCATAAACGCCAGTTTGAGGAAAAAAAATGTTCCGTCGATTTGAAACTGGAGGCATCTCCCACGCTGAGTCTGGATAAAAGGGCCTTGCGCATGGTGTTTAATAATCTTGTCAGCAATGCGCTACGGTATTCTCCTGCGGGTTCCTCGTTGAATATACATCTCCATAAAATAGGCAAATACTGGGAAGTGGATTTTGAGGACAGGGGAATAGGCTTTGACAAAAAGGATATGAAAAAGATTTTCAGAAAGTTTTACCGGGTGCAGAACAAGGACACACAGAATATCGAAGGAGCCGGGCTGGGTTTATTCATTTCAAGCGAAATTATCAAAAACCATAAAGGCCGGTTGAAAGTTTCCAGTCCGGGAAGGGGCAGAGGCTCGATATTTTCCGTCCTGCTTCCCGTTAGCCGGGAAGTTGAGGCTTGAAACGGTTGTGAGGATCGATGGATAAAAACGACAAAAAAATTATTGTGGTCGAAGACGAAGCGCATCTTGCCAAGGGATTGCAGTTCAATCTGGAGCGGGAGGGTTATCGAGTCACTCTTGTTGATAATGGCCATTCCGCCATTGAGCTTCTGGGGAAAGAGGAATTTGATTTAATGATCCTCGATATCATGCTCCCCAAGGTGAGCGGACTGGAGGTGGCCAGGAGAATTCGTAAGACAAACATGCGGTTCCCGATTTTGATGCTTTCTGCCAAGTCCACGGATGAAGACCG
>CATMOP010000305.1 GCA_950072225.1 uncultured Nitrospina sp. | reverse complement strand
GGGGGTGGCGGGCGAGTTTTGTCAGTTTGTCGCCTTCCCATTCGAAATCCATTCGAAGACGACCCTTATAGAGCCCTTTTTGAAAAGCATAGCCATAAATCATAGGAAGAGAAACACTGGGTTCAATAAACGCCATGCTATGGGTTGCTTCTTTATTGATTTTACCCCACGACTGCGCCTCGGCCAAGGTACTCCCGCTCAAACCTCCCCAATGGGGAGAATCAGTAGTTATCTGTAAAGCGTACTTATGACCGCCAGTATCTTTCCCAAAAATATAGGACATGACTACTGAATCGTTGACATAATTTTTGGGCACTCCTCCAGCCACATAAAAAGCCGCCGTGCGCGTAGAATTCACCACAATCTGAGTCAGCTCATAATTGTCACGTATAGAATCAATGGTAATGGGAGTACGCCCTTCTTTACGAGCCAAATAATAATGCTCCGTTAGTCCTATACCCAAGCTTGAATCGTTGAGGGCTGGACAAAAAATTGGAATATCATTTTTTCTGGCCGTTACAAGAATGGACTCTTCATCATCAATGGTCTCTGAAAGCCTGTGAATAAAGTCCCTGCTGGAATAGTTCCCGGGTTCCAAAGTATCCGCAAACTTTCCCACCAGGGTGTCATCCTCTGCAAACAATTCCTCATCAACATAAGTGTCATAAATCCGGTTGATGAAGAGTTCCCGAAGTTTGTTGTCGTCGGCATCTGGGCTGCCATAATAATGGCCGCCACCCAGGGCGTTATAATAATCCTGGTATAAAATTGCCCCAGTGGAAACAACCACATCCACCATATTGTAATGCACCATATCACGGATAACTTTTCTCAGCCCTGCCGCAATAAGAGGACCCGCCATCCCCAGGATTATAGTAGGCTTTTCCTCATCCTGGAGCATTTTCCCAAATATTTTAGCGCATTGCCCAAGGTTTCTGGCTTGAATGGAAGCCGATTGGAACGACTCCACCAAATCCGCTACATCATTAATTTTTTCAAAGTTAACAGGAGAAATGCGAGTGTTTAAAATCTCCTTTTTTTCTCTCTTCTTGCCGTCATCCAAAGGTTCAGGCATTAAAACTTCTTTGTAGCCCATGCCTTGCTCCCAGTCCGGAAATTTTTGAAAAAAGAATCATAACGCCCTAATCCAGTCAGGTCAACCACTAGACCTGGCCAACGGCCGATGGTAATGAGCAAGGGCTCTTTGAGCCGAGACAACTCTTTGCTCG
The DNA here is from genome assembly GCA_950072225.1 of uncultured Nitrospina sp. Classification (GTDB taxonomy): domain Bacteria; phylum Nitrospinota; class Nitrospinia; order Nitrospinales; family VA-1; genus LS-NOB. The sequence continues at coordinate 1,962 of CATMOP010000305.1, read as the reverse complement.
CCAAATAAAGTCGTTGCTAGTTGGCCCCGTGATATTCCACCTTTGCCTTTACCCTTGTAGGGCATGAAAGTTTAGGAAAAGGACATCACGCATGCCCCGAAGGGGTACACGCCTAGTGGGCTATAGCCGGGAACATAAATCTTTGGAGTGGGTCATGGTATCAACGTTTTCTATACTTTCGAGAATTTTCCCATCTTCCCCAATCACATAAGTGATACGGGCCGCATATTGTTCGTCGGCACTTTTAACAGCCTGATAACCCAGGGCAATTTCCCGATTCACATCACAAAGCAGTGGATAGGGAAAAGAGAACTTTTCCGCAAAGGCTTTATTATCCGCTTCATTGTCCAGGCTTACCCCGAAAATCTGGACATTTTTTCCCTCAAAACTTTTAAAATCATCGCGAAAACCTTGGCCTTCCATCGTGCAACCAGGAGTATCGGCCTTGGGGTAAAACCAAAGTATAACTTTTTTCCCCTTACAGTCCTTCAGGCTGACAGTGTTTCCGTTATGATCCTTCACAGAAAAATCGGGCGCATTGGTTCCGGCTTGTAACATTTTTCTCTCTCCTTAAAAAAGTTAAAATCTATATTCTGAACTGGCACAGGTATTAGATGACCGGAGGGACTTTCAGGGAGCAGAATATTTCAGGGGCCCTCTATTTATTCGATTATTTTCTCTATGGCAACTCCCAGGCTCTTAAGATTGAGATGACAAACCTTCAACCTTCCAGGAACAATTTTGCCACAATACTTTCGCCCATTTCCAGATCTTCCGGGCGGGTGATTTTGAGGTTCCATTCGGATCCGTTCACGACCCGGACTTCCTGTCCCAGATTTTCAATCAAGGCTCCTTCGTCCGTGCCATAAAATGAATCTGCCTGGGCTTTGCGAAAAGCCTCCCCGAGCAGATCATAGCGAAAAGCCTGAGGGGTTTGAACTCGCCACAAACCATCTCGTTCCACGGTACGCTGAACCAATCCGGAAACATCTACCTGTTTAAGGGTGTCGTGAACAGGAATGGCCGTGATTGCCGCACCAAATTTCCCGGCAACATGGATCGTTTCATGAATCATCCCTTTCGATAAAAAAGGGCGCACTCCATCGTGAACCAGAACGATATCCGTATCGGTGGGAAGAGCTTGATAGCCATTAAAAACAGAGTCCTGCCTTTTTTCACCACCCACTACAACTTGTTTAACAACCGGGGGACGCTCCAGCCAGTCGGCGCGGGCACTTTCCAGTTCCTTTTCCGGCACAACCAGGACCAACGAATCAATAAGACCCGATTCTTGCAACGTTCTCAAAGTGTAATGCAGGATGGGTTTTCCCCCCAACGTCAGAAACTGTTTGGGAATCGTTCCTCCCATTCGGGTTCCCTGGCCTCCCGCAGGAATGATCGCGCATACATTCATAATTGGGTTTTAAAATAATTGTTCAAAAACATCAGAAAGATTTTTCACAAAGCACAACTCAATGCCTTCATCGGGCAGATTCTTCAATTTTTTCGCGGAATGCGGGATTACACAACGTTTAAAACCTAGCCTTTTGGCTTCGATGATCCGAGCATCCAACTGCATGACAGTTCGTACCTCTCCCGTTAAGCCCACCTCCCCGACCAGCACTGTTAACGGGTCTATGACCTTGTCACGAAAACTTCCCGCAATAGCGGCCACGACCGCCAGATCCAGAGCCGGCTCCGTAATTTTTATTCCTCCGGCCAAATTCACGAAAATGTCTTCACCCTGCAGGTTGAACTCCATCCTTTTTTCCATAATGGCGATCAACAGGGACATGCGGTTATGGTCAAAACCCGTAGACATTCTCCTCGGCATTCCTATAGAAGAAGACGTGCTGACCAGGGCTTGGACTTCGACCAGCAAGGTGCGACTTCCTTCAAGGGTTGCCGCAATGGTGGAACCAGAGGAATCCTCAGGCCGTTCAGACAAAAACCATTCGGAAG
>CATMOP010000304.1 GCA_950072225.1 uncultured Nitrospina sp. | reverse complement strand
CGAAAAATATCAGCCCCCAAACTCGCCTCCATTTCTGTAAAGGTAGACATATCGACAAAACTTTTTTTAACCCTGGGGTCAAGGTAAGTCTTTTCCATGTAACCGGCAATCACTGTGGCTTCTTCCCGTGTCAAAATCATATGCTTGCTTGAAAAGTGAAAACTTTTATCCCAGCGATAACTATTGGGATAGAGGTTTTCCTCCTGGCCCATCAACCAGCGGATCAACCAGGAGTGCTGGTATTTCACACCACTCCACATCAAATCGGGTGCTTTCAGATCAAACTTTGATTTCGGTTTGCCTTCAAACCGATGGCAGTTTTTGCATTGGCTGTTAATTATTTTTTCGGCGAATCCATCATCCCCCGCCCACAACCCAGAAGGGACAATTAAAATGACTAGTAGAATCGTGAGTCCTTTGACTACTAATCGCCACATAACTTTTCTCCTATCAAACAGTAATAACTATTAAGCTCTCAGGAACTTTTTTATAAACAAAATTAACTGCCAGATTTCCTCGGACTTTAAAGTGGATTTATGGGCCGGCATGGCCGTACCGCGGGATCCATTTTTAATGATCCAGAATAACTGGCCCTCTGGTAGATTCTTCATTACCTCAGCACAAGCAAAGTTTCTCGGGGGCGGGTCCAGCCTTCTCGCCAGACTACCATTGCCATTTCCCCTGGCCCCATGACATAGCTTGCAGGCTGTAGGTTTAGCATCCTGGTTATAAAGTCGTTTCCCTTTTGCCAGGTTCTCCGGGGTGGGTGGAATAGGATTTTTCTTTTTTAAGTATCGGCCCGGGGCTTTTCGGGTTTTGCGGTTTTGTGGACAGATTCCAGAAACCCGCATTATCTGAAGCGCTCCAGGAAAATCCAGACCTTGAACCTGCGGAACAAAAGGCAGAGCAGGCTCGGCCACAACTTCTTTCACTTCGCCGAGCAAAAATACTGCAAAGGCCAGAAGCAAAATATGGGTCATCGTTTCACCTGCGCCTGGGTTGAGGGAACTGGCGTAAATAATGAACGATCTGCCAGATTTCCCGGTCCTTAAGATCTTTAAAGGCCGGCATGCCTGTTCCCTGGGAACCATTGCGAATAATCCAGAACAACTGGCCATCGGAAATTTCTTTCATCGTTTCTTCACAAGTAAAATTCCGCGGTGAGGGATTCAGTCCCTGTGCCATCAGTCCCAATCCATTTCCATTTACGCCATGGCAAATTTTGCAGGCCGCTGGTTGCACATCCACCTGGAATAAAGATTCACCCGAATACAAGACTTCCCGACTGGGTTCCAGAGGGTTGGTCTGGTTGCGGATATCATCGGGAGCCTGAACCGTAACCCGACCCTGCGGACAAATGCCCTCTCCTGCAAAGCCTTGTCCATGATGCCCTTGATGGTGACGCAAATTATACCGTCGCCCATGGCCCAAAGGCGGTCCCGCCCATACCTCGGCGACCATCCCGAACAGTAATAGGATCACCCCGATGATCCCCCAGTTTTTCCTATTCCTGGTGAAACCCTGCATCATAATTGAAAGTTATTACCAGTCGGCCCCACGCCGAGTGGATTGGTTAATTGCTTTGCAAAAACGTCCGAATGAAATGGATCACACTCCAGCCTTCTTCCTCACTGATGACTTTTCCCACACGAACCGGCATCTCCGTTCCGGGGCTCCCGTTCCTCAATACCCACATGAACTCGCCATCCGTGCGGATCTCCTGCCATTTTGGATCGGTAAAATCTCTTGGCGAGTGGCCGGGAAGTTCAACCCCTTTCCCGTTGTAGCTGTGGCAGGTGACACACAGGCCTTTGCCGAAATAAATTTTTCGTCCTGCTTCTATCCTTTCAGGGGTCGCGGGGTAGGGATTATCCATATCCTGAAGTTCTTCTAATAGTTCAGAAGGAACCCTCGGCTCATAGATATCAAGGTGAAACGCGCCTGCCACTCCCCCCAAATCAAGCAAAAGAGCAAAGGCTCCAATTATGGTTAAATTAATAGCTCGCATCGTATTGATACATTATCAGGGGAAATATTAGAATTGGGCAAGGGCTCTTTCAGCCGAGACAACTTTTTACTCGCCACCCACTCCCGTGGGAGGGAATTGGGCAAGAACTTTTCAAGCCGCCAATACTCTTTGTTCGCCTAATCAAGCTATTGCAAATTGAGTCCAGCGTCACGCTGGCCGGACCGGACCAGTCTTAGGAAGGCGTCCGTACCCGATATTTTATCCTGATAAGCCTGACCGCCCTCATCTTTGAAGGAAACCGTTATGGCTTTATTGCGTTTTTCTTCGCTGGTCCAGGTTCCCCAACCCGCGCCTTCAGGAAACATGCTGTCGATAAAAATTTTATCGCCATCCTTATCCACGTTACGCTTGCGCCGGTCATATAAGGTTGCGGCTTCTTCTGGAGTGGGCAGACGCCAGTCATCGTAACCGGCATAATTTTTATTGCTCATGCGCTGGGCATACTCGTTTGCCGTATACCAGTTGACCCATTTGGCTTCCATTTGCCAGTAGTCCCGGGTCATCCAGAGCAAACCGTTTTTTCGGTCAAGGGTGGTACCATCCTCATAATTGGCAAAACGTTTATCGGCGGATTCGGCTATCAGTTTTTTGTCCGCCCAAACACTTGTAGAAAAGAGCAGAACCAGAAAAAAAATGCCAACTCCTATTCTTGTGGTATTGCGTGATTCAGCAAACATAAACCCACTCCATAATCAGGGAAGTCTTTCACATATTAATATCATGGACATCACCAATTCTACCTGCTCGCCAAACCCAAGTAAACGGGGAAATCCCCTTGAACCCGTTTTCGGCTTCCGGTAGACTGGATTGACAATTTATTCAAGGTTCTCCTTATGAAACCTTTTTGCGATCATAAACGTATTGTAACTTTAACCGCGCTGTTCCTTTTAGTTTCCAGTTGGTCGGTATTTGCCCACCCCAAAGACAAAGACCGATGGGATAATAAATATAGTATTGAGGGTTATCTATTTGGAGAAAAACCCGTTCCGTTCCTGGTGGAAAATGTTCACCTGCTCCCGAAAGGCAAAGTTCTGGATATCGCTATGGGGGAAGGGAGAAATGGGGTTTATCTCGCCACACAGGGATTCGAGGTCATCGGCCTGGATATTTCCGCAAAGGGTCTCATGAAAGCCCATAGACTGGCGGAAAAAAACAACGTCACCATTGA
>CATMOP010000303.1 GCA_950072225.1 uncultured Nitrospina sp. | reverse complement strand
TATCTTCCCTGGGTCGGTGAAGATGACGATGACCTGGCTTTTGAAGAAGATTTTCCTTTTGAAGATGAGAGAGTGGACCGTGGTGAAAGGCGCCGTGGTAGAGGTGATGATGAGTTCAGCGCCAGTGAGGATGATTTTTTTGCTGAGGATAAGGGATTCTCTGATATGGATGCAGGGGAGGACGGGTTTATAGAAGGGGACCCGGATGGCTTTGCCAGTATAGACCAGCGCACTGATAGGAATGAGTTGAGAGGTGATGTGGAAAGTCTTCAAAGTCAACAGGAGGCCCTAATCAGCAAGGTTCGGGAACTGGAAGAGATTTTGAGCGTCTTGGAGCCCAAGATCAATGCTGCGAGCGAAAGGCTGGAGAGTGGCATCTCGTCGGTTACAGATTCTTCTGATTTTCTGGAGCCTGAGGTTGAGGATTTAAAAGCGCAAATGGCCCGGCTTAACGAAGAGATTACCCGAATTAAAATGCAAAGAGCCCAATCTGCACCTGTCCACAAAAAGAGAGTACGTAGGACACGTGCAAAGAATCCCCCAGAATATGACAAAGCTCTGGCTGCTTATCGGAGCAGGAATTATGACGAGTCCATTTTACTATTCCAAAATCTGGATCTGAGCAATCCTCCCACTAAACTCAAGGATAATATTGCTTTCTGGATTGGCACCAATTATGTGGCATTGGAAATGTATGATGACGCGATCCTTCAGTTTGAGACGGTTTTAAACAAATTTCCCAGAGGGAACAAGGTGCACGACTCTCGTTACATGCTTGGTATTACCTATTCCAAAAAGGGGGAAACCAGTCGTGCGGTTGAAGTTCTGGAGGGTGCCTTGAGGAAAAATCCTCCTGCCGAAGTGCGTGGGAAAATCCTTGCCCAATTAAACCAGATTCAGTAGTTAGCCTCCTTACAACCTTTTGTTCCCACTTATCGGTTGAAGCCGATAGAGTTTTGGGTTATTCTCTTTCCACAATGGGCTATTGTGTGCAGGCTTTTTCCTGTTGTCAATAACCTGACTGCCTGACCTGAAATCCTTCTCGTCCCCGGTGGTTTTAGGTCCTGTTTCTTCATCCAGAACTCTTTGTTTCCCTCGGTATGCCTACTGATTCTATAGTTATAGCCATTATTCCCGCGCGGTGGGCCTCCTCCCGGTTTCCTGGCAAACCCCTTGCCCTCATAAAAGGGAAACCGATGGTTCAATGGGTTTTTGAACAGGCCAGCAAAGCAGAAAGTGTCTCAGAAGTGATCGTCGCCACCGATGATGTCCGTATCCTGGATGCCGTGAGCGGTTTTGGTGGAAATGCCGTCATGACCTCGTTGGACCATGAGTCTGGAACCGACCGTATTGCCGAGGTAGTTCGTGATAGAGAATGTGAGATTGTTGTGAATGTGCAAGGTGACGAGCCGCTGATCCCTCCTGGGAATATTGACCTTATCGTGCGCCCTTTAATGGAAGGAGCTTCGGAATCGACAGTCACATTAAAGATTTTAATTCAAACACGCGATGAATTGATGGATCGAAATATTACAAAGGTTGTAGTGGATAGTTCCAATTCAGCTTTGTATTTTTCAAAAGCTCCCATACCCTGGGATAGGGATGAATGGGGCGGCGATTTGATGCAAAACTCATCGTTCGACCCCTTGAAGCCTTTCTGGTATAAACATATTGGCCTATACGCCTACAGGAAAAAATTTTTGATGGAGTTTGAAGGTTTACCTAAATCGGGTCTTGAGAAAATAGAAAAGCTTGAACAATTGCGCATCCTTGAGAGTGGATTCAAAATTAAAGTCGTTGAGACGGATCTGGACTCAATCGGTGTGGATTGTGAAGCGGATTTGGCGAAAATTGAAAAACGTTTGGCCGAACAGGTAGTTTTACCCCGAACCCAAAATCGATGAGGAACATTGAGTGAAAAAACGCATTAGCAGGAAGAAAGTAAAATACATCTTCGTCACAGGTGGGGTTCTATCATCTTTGGGCAAAGGGATTGCGGCGTCATCCATAGGCAGCTTGCTGGAATGTTCCGGCCTTAAAATAACCATCCTCAAGCTAGACCCATACATCAATGTAGACCCGGGGACGATGAATCCGTTTCAGCATGGGGAGGTTTATGTGACCGATGACGGTGCGGAAACCGACCTGGATCTAGGACATTATGAACGGTTCACCCATGCAAAAATGCGCCGGGCGAATAACATCACCGCGGGTCGTATTTATCACAATGTAATTCAAAAGGAACGCAAAGGAGAGTATTTGGGGGCCACAGTTCAGGTGATTCCCCATATTACCGATGAAATCAAGCATCATATCCGCTCTGTCGGCGATAGGGTGGATGTCGTAATCTGTGAAATCGGGGGAACTGTTGGCGATATTGAAAGCCTGCCTTTCCTGGAGGCCATTCGCCAGTTTCGCTTTGATGTCAAACCCAAGGATGTGCTTTATGTTCACCTGACCCTCGTCCCTTATATTAAAACCGCGGGTGAATTGAAGACCAAACCCACCCAGCACAGCGTTCAAAAACTGAGGGAAATTGGTATCCAACCGGATATCCTGCTATGCCGGACTGAGAAAAAACTTTCTAAATCCATCAAAGAAAAAATAGCCTTGTTTTGCAGTGTCGAGACAAACTCCGTCATCACCGCTATGGATGTCAGTTCCATTTATGAAGTCCCACTCAGTCTGGAAAAAGAGGGACTCTGTAAAATCATTTTGGATAAATTGGGGATGAAAGGAAAAGAACCAAATCTGGAGCGGTGGCAAAAGATAAACCAGATTTTAAAAAAACCGGATCTGATATTACCTGAGGTAAGAAAATATATTGAAAGTAATAATGAACTAACCGAAGCGTATTTTGCCGATGTTAAAGATTTCCAAAAGAAACTTTTTTCTGAAATTAAAGGCAAGATAAAATTGTCTGACGAAGGATTAAAGTATAAAGAGCGAAATTATTTTTATTGGAGCAAAATAAATAAAGAAGACCAATATGGAAAAAAATTAAGAAAAAAAATCGGCTCCTCAGAAGAAGAGATTTACTTTGATGCTGATTTGGAGAAAGCCAAGCATAAATCCGAATACTTCGGATTGGGTAGCATAGAAGTTTCAGAATTTGATAATTGGTGTGCTTGGTCACTTGATTTAAAAGGGAGTGAATTTTTTGATATATATCTTAAAAATCTTTCGACTGGCGAAATAATTGAGC
>CATMOP010000302.1 GCA_950072225.1 uncultured Nitrospina sp. | reverse complement strand
CGATCTTACTCTGTTTAAGATCGTAGATAACGTAAGCGCCTTAACTATCACTGGTGTTGGTAAAGTCGCAGCAACAACCGCTGATTCTTTAGCAATTGATGCTGACAGCAATGCGGTTCCATACTTTGCGCTTAATAAAGCTACCGATGGTGCAAGACTCTACAGAGGAGTTACTGCAGAAGTTTTGGGAGTAGCTAGCATCTGGGGTCCAAATATTGATGTTAAAGTGAGTTCAGATAATAAAAAGGTTGGAGTTGCTGGAGAAAGTACGACTGGTACAAATACCTATCCTGCCGCTCGGATTTGGTATAATGAATAATATTTTAATCTAACCCTTCCTTTTAGGAAGAGCCCCCCGTCAGCGTTCTGTTGGCGGGGGGCTTTTTGTTTTTGGAGCCTTTGTTATGTCCGGAACTAAAACATCACCAGATAAACCGAACACATGCCACTGCTGATACTGCTGCCTGTTTTAGGTGCAGCCCTGATCCTTCGTAGACAGCTGAAACTTTCTGATTCCCTTGCCATCCTATGCGCTGTCTCGGGAATCCTGATCGGAGTTTTTCTGGGTGCTTTGACAGGATTTCTGCAAGGGACCGTTTATGCGTTAACGGGGTTAGGGATGTTTCTGCTTCTATGGGAGTTTTACTTAAACATAAAAGACAAGACCCTTCCTTTTTCTTTTCCGCTGCTGCTGTTTCTGGTTTTGCCGGTGCTTTACTGGCTGGTGCATGCAGAATCGAAACCGATGTTCTGGGACGAATATTCGCACTGGGGAATCTACATCCGTGAAATGGCGGACACCCATCAGCTTTACGGTGCTGAAACCAATGCCTCCCATCCGGACTACCCTCCCGGAGCACCGCTCTGGCAGTATTTTTTTACGTTACTTCCGGGTTACAGCGAGGGAGCGGTTTACCTCGCACAGTTCGTGTTGCTGATCACTCCCCTGCTGGTACTCTTCGAGAAAATTAATGTACGCCAGTGGCTTTGGGTTCCAGCGATTCTGGCCTTGCTGGCACTGGCACTGGCCAACTTTGGTCATGGCATCGTTAGTCTTTACACAGACCATATTCTCAGTGTGTGGTACGCCGGAGTGATGCTGCAGGCATTGAGTTCCGATAAAACTCGCTTGCTGGAAATAGGTCTGCTGTCAATGCCCCTATCGGTTATCCTGCTGATCAAGGACGCAGGACTGCCCCTCGTGGTGTCTGCGGTCTTCCTGATGATCTGCCTCTTGTTTTACCGGAACTTCCGTGAAAAAAAGAACTTTGCACTCAACCGGACAATCCTCATTACCACTATTTTTCTGGTGATGATACCTCTCATGGTGCAAGGGGCATGGAAGCACAATAGGAGTATGAATGAAGTTTATTCAGCAGGTGAAGGCACCGGACTGATCCAGGTCCTGCTGACCGGAGAATCAAGCTTTTCCGAACAGGAAATGCAGACATACCGTCAGCATTTCTGGGAAGTCCTGAAGGACCAACAACTCAGCCGCAACGAAATTTCACAGGGATTCAATGAATTTGGCTACCGGCTGATGCGGCTTTTCAAAGAAAAATTTAAACTCACCCTGTTAGGACTGCTGCTGCTTTTTCCACTGTGGTCGGTGATAATTATATATATTTCAGATACCTCTCGAAAAAAGGAATATGCCCTGGGACTAGGGATCCTTTTTCTTACAGCCCTGGCTTACCTGTTCATCATGTATCGTACCTATCCACTGATACATTCGGTGGAACGTGCCCAGAACCTGGTTTCCTTCCTGCGTTATGCCCACAGTGTTTCTCTACCGATGCTCTTCCTCGGGATGGGTTTGCTAACTCCGGCATTTCAAAGCCTTCCGAAAAAACTTCAGTCCAGTTTGCCATTTGGCCGACATACGATACTGTACGGGATAGGACTGATCCTGCTTTTGGCCTTCGAGACACCCTACCTCAAGCCATTCTACACCACCGCCTCCAAAGAAAATCATCTAAACAACAACGCCTTCCAATGGCGAATTGACACCGACTGGATCACATCGAAAATCAAACAGACGGTCGGTCCTTCAAGACTCTGGGTACACCTGCCAATTAAAGACATTGGTATCATGGCTACCACACTACTCTATCAGATGACCCCGGTGCGGTCGACAGTAAACCGGGATCCTGAGTTCCTCAAAAAACCAGGCAGCGAACTGGCAAAACTCTGGGACGAATTGGACTTCCTCTGGTTTCCAGTCAAAAACCAGGAAACTGACGTGCACTTTCAGAAATTATTTGGAACAATTAACTCCAGACTTTTGAAAGTCATAAAAGAAGAAGGTCAACTGAACCTAAGAGGAGTCACGATTACTCCTTGATGCTGAATCCATCTAAGCATATTTTGCTGTTGATAGCTTAGGAATTCATACAAAGCTTTGGACAATACAACCACTGCGGAACAAACGCTTGTTAGGAGGTTATATGCACCAAACCAAAACTTTTTTCTGCTGGCTGATGCTTGGACTCCTGACCTTGACCGCATGTGCTGACGAGCAGGAAAGAGGCCGCAAGTGGTGCCGTAAAGCCGCGCAGGTTGCCGGAAGTTCCCTTCAGTATTAATATGACGTAGGACTTTTCTATTTTGGCTTGTTTGTTTTGATAAGGAGTGAAAAAATATTTTTCAAATACAAAACTATTTTGTTTAATTCTAGAGAAGAATGTATATGACAGGTTTGACTTTTGACACATATGCCGCCATAAAGGGTCTCACGGCAAAGGGAATGACGGAAGAGCAAGCAGAGGAAGTAACCAAAGTTATCAAGAGTGCGCAAGATGCACATCTTGAACAGTTGGCAACAAAAGGAGATTTGAGTGAAATTAAAAATGAAATAACACGCATTTTCGGTCATTTGAAATTACATGATGTGATTTTAACTTTGATTCTTGCCGGTGTGGCTTCCCTTGTGGCTAAAGCCTTTTTTGGCGCATGACCTGAGAATGTGATCCTTTCTGTTTCTAAAGCCCTCCCGTCAGCGTTCTGTTGGCGGGGGGCTTTTTTGTTTTTGGAGTTTTTTTATGTACGGAACCAGAACATCTTTCTGCTGGTTACTGTTTGGACTTTTGTTTCTGACCGCCTGCGCAGACGAGCAGGAACGTGGACGCAAGTGGTGCCGCAAAGCCGCGCAGGTTGCCGGAAGTTCCCTTCAGTATTAATATGACGTAGGACTTTTCTATTTTGGCTTGTTTGTTTT
>CATMOP010000301.1 GCA_950072225.1 uncultured Nitrospina sp. | reverse complement strand
AGACGGGCATTGATCAATTGCCGGGCAAAATAAATATCCGTACCGTCTTCAAAAACCACAGTGACTTGTGACAGCCCGTACCGGGAAATGGAACGTGTGTAAGATAACTTTGGCAGTCCTGCAATGGCCGTTTCGATAGGGAAGGTGATGCGTGTCTCAACCTCAAGCGGAGTAAAACCACGCGCCTCGGTATTGATTTGCACCTGAACATTGGTGATATCAGGCACCACATCAATGGGCAGGATCTGGAAATTGTATACCCCCAGCACCGCCATGCCCAATGCTCCTAATATCACGAACACCCTTTGTTTGATGGAGAAGCTTAAAATTCTTTCAAGCATGAAAAGTCCTTTAACCTAATGATCGTGAACGGCAGATGATTTTTCGATTTCTGCCTTTACCACAAAACTATTTTTCGCTACATACTGTTCTCCGGCTTTCAAGCCCTGGAGAACTTCCACCCAAGACCCATCGTTTGCACCCAGTTCCAGAGGCCGGGCTTCAAAGAAGTTTCCGTATTTGACGAATACAACAGACCAGTCCCGAATCATTTGGATGGCTTCTGTTGGAACAGCAAGCGGAACCCTACGTTCCTCAAGGAGCAATTCCAAGGCAACAAAGGTTCCAGGCCGCCAATGCCCTTTAGGATTGGGAATAACCACCCGACCCGTAACGGTTCTGTTTTTTTCGTCTATTATGGAATCGAGATACGTCAACTTCCCCTTGGCCTCTATTGCAAGATTGTCATCCTTGACGACAACAACTTGACCCAGCTTGACGTATTTAAGATCCTTGGCAGGGATAGCAATGTTCACCCATACATCCGAAAAGTCTGCGAGAAGAAAAACATCATCATCATTTTTTACCGCTTCTCCAGTGGTCAAGTGCTTTTGTATGATCACTCCTCCCAAAGGCGACCTCAACTCATACTGGGTAAAGGCATGTTCTTTCTGGTTGGACAACGTGCTTACTTCCTGATTTGTTAAACCCAGCGCAAAAAGTTTTTGCCTTGCCGTTTGAAGCTTGAGTGTTTCCATCTCATCGGTTCTCTTTTTTTGACGAACCGCCCATTGACCGTCATAGGCTATCTTTTCGCGCAAGGCGATGTATTTGGCTTCCCCGCTTTTGTAGTTCTCCACAGCAAGTAAATATTCAGATTCCGAAGAAATTCCTTTCGCAAACAATTTTTTCTCACGCAGGTAGACCGACTTTGCCAGGCTCAATTTTGCATAAGCGGGGATGAGCAATTCGCGGCTTTTTCCGATCGCCAGGTTTTTCAGTTCACGATAAACTTCTTCCAAATCCAGCTTCTTTTGCAGGAGCTCCAGCATTTGCGATGTATTTTTTAAAATGAGGCTTTGTCTTTCCAGATCCAATTTTGCTAAATCGGCCTGTTTGGTAGCAGCAAGATAATTGATTTTTGAATCGGCCAACTCCCGGCTTTCAATAATAGCCAAAACATCTCCAACCCTGACCCGGTCGCCTAAATCCTTGAAAACCTTTTTCACCACACCATCAAGCCGTGGAACAATGTGAACAACCTTCTCCTCGTTGAGACCAATTTCCCCGGACAAATTGAGCAGGATTTTCAGTTTAGCCGGGCCGGCAGTTTGGATAGTGATATCTGCATTTTTAATCGCTTCCTCAGGCAGCTCCGTCCTGGCCTCAATTTGAGAAAACTCCCATTCATAGCTTTGTTCTTTCCAGCGAGCATGGACTTTTACGTCAAATGAATGCGGTTCTACAACGGTCATATCGCCCAGAAGATATTTTTTACCGACCGGTTTAAAATGAATTTCATCAACCCGATCCAACCTTTTTAAACTGATAGTCATGTCCACTTCATTAAGAGGCACCGTTTTGCCTGAGGCATCGGTTACATAAACTCTGAATTGAGGGGGGATGCCGGTTTCAAAAATTTTAACCTCGACCTGTAAACCCTTTTTATAAAACAACCAGCCGCCATGCGGCCCTCTTGGAATGGAGCTGGCCTCTCCCGGTGTCAAGGCAGGTTCGTGTGGATCATTACCCACAACAGCCGTATCCATGTTCAGAATTATTCTGCCCACGAACACCCCTATCGCAAGTATCAAAATGAGTGGAAGTAAGAAATTTTTCTTCATTGTCCCGGTTCTCCCTTTATTGCAGTCGGATCGAAGGACGCGAGGGGTTCCCCAATCAGTCTTTCAACATCGGCAACCGCAATATGGTAATTAGCCAGCGAATCAAGATATTGCCTCTTTGCTTGAAAAAAAGTTTTCTGGCTGTCCAACACATCTAAATAACCAAATTTTCCGAATCTATAACCTTCGTTAACTCCATCGAAGGCTTTTTGAGCTCCCGGAAGTATCTGGGCCTTGATCGAAATCACTTGTGCGCGGAAAAAGACCAGGGTGTTATAGGTTTCCAATAGATTCTTTTTTATGCTTACTTCCATGGCTCGTTTTTCTGCCTGGACTTTGCCTAACTTATGGCGAGCTTCCTCGATGGCCCCCTGGTTTCGATTAAACAACTGCAAGGGAATTGATATTCCAAAAATCAGCGCGTTGTCATCCGTTGTTTCTAGGCGTCTGAATCCTCCCTGGAGAGTTACATCAGGAATTCTTTTAGAAAGTTCACTATCTAAAACCGCCTGGCGTTGTTCCGTCTCTGTTGTCCAGCGTGCAAGATCGGGGTTGTTGATCAAGCGTTCCATTAAACTTTCCAAAGTAGGAATCCTGGAAATCTCAAAAAGATCTCCTAAGGCAGATTCATATTGCGGTTGGGGGCTCCCCCAGGTAACGGACAAATTACTGCGTGCAACCTTTAACTCGCGCTTTGCCTTTTTTAATTCTATCTGCATGGAAGAAAGGCTTATTTCAGATTTTGTCTTTTCCAGGAGAGCTACTTTTCCTGCCCTGACTCGTTCATCCACTGCATTAAGAAATTTCTCACCAAGATGCACCAGATCCTCAGTGAGTGATACTTGTTGCTGAGCTTTCAATACATCCGCATAGGCTTTTGCTACCTGCGTCAATACCTGCATACGTTTTGTTTCGTAATCCCAATCGGCCAGTTTCTTTGATAGGGTATTGGCGCGTAACCTTGCGGCTCTTTTCCCACCTAACTCAACCAATTGGCTGAGTTGAATAGTCGTTTGTGACTGGTTGAATCCATTAAAATTTCCTGAGCCCACGGCATCTTCCACCATGATTGCGAGTTGTGGATTAGGTAAAAGGCCTGACTGCAAGGCCCGTGC
>CATMOP010000300.1 GCA_950072225.1 uncultured Nitrospina sp. | reverse complement strand
ATCGGCCGTCCGGGGCGCGGACCAGATTATCGTTATGGATGCGGGGCAAATCATTGAACAGGGAAATCATGCTTCGCTGGTCCGGGCGGGGGGAGTCTATGCGAACCTGTTCCAGAACCAGTTACTGGCCAGGGAAATGGAGATCCTCCTCTGATGAGCAAGGTCTACATGGAAAACCTGAAAGACCGGTATCGCGACTGGGTTTTGTTCAAGCGGGTACTGGTTTATCTGAAACCCTATGGCCAGTGGGTGGCGCTTGCTATATTCCTACTGTTGGGAGTTTCTCTGCTCAATCTGGTTGGCCCCTACCTCACCAAGATCGTCATTGACGACTACATAAAAACTTCTGACTATGAAGGGCTTGACGTTATCGCAGGCCTGTATCTGGCAGTATTAATTGCCTCATTCGTATTTCAGTTTTTCCAGAACTATTTAATGCAATACATCGGCCAGAAAGTCATGTTTGACCTGCGTTCGAAAGTGTTTGCCCATCTCCATAAAATGTCGTTTTCCTATTTTGACAAGAACCCGATCGGGAAAATGATTACCCGAGTGGTGAACGATGTTGAGGTTCTCAATGAAATGTTGACATCTGGACTCATTCTTATTTTCAGCGACATGTTCACGTTGGCGGGTATTTTTGCTGTCATGCTCTATCTGGATTGGCGGCTAACGCTGGTGGTCTGCATGGTTTTCCCGTTGCTCGCGGGTGCTACCCGGCTATACAGGGTTCGGGCTCGTGACGCGCTTAGAAAAAATCGAGCGCATCTTTCTGAACTCAACTCCTATCTGGAAGAAAACCTTTCAGGCATGGATACGGTTCAATGTTTCAACCGGGAAAAGGCAAATCTCAAAAAGTTTGAAGGCATTAATCGCGATCGGCTTAAAGAGGATTTAAGAACCGTATATTACAACGCCCTATACATGCCCTCCATCGACTTTTTCAATTCCCTGGCTGTGGGTATGGTCATCTGGTATGGAGGAGGGCGGTTTGTTCAGGATGAAATCCAGTTAGGAATCCTGGTAGCATTTATCCAGTACCTGCAGAAATTTTTTGAGCCGATACGGGACCTTGCGGAAAAATTCAATATTATTCAGACGGCCATGGCATCCTCCGAACGGATTTTTGAATTGCTGGATACGCCCGAACAAATTTCCGATTCGGTTCCTCCTCACAGTGATTTCAAGATACAAGGAGCGGTCGAGTTCAAGAATGTCTGGTTCGCGTATAACGATGAAAACTTTATATTGAAGGACATCAGCTTTTCCTTGTCCGAAGGGGAGAGCCTTGCCATTGTCGGCGCAACCGGTTCGGGAAAATCTACCCTCGTCAATGTTCTTTGCCGTTTTTATGATATTCAAAAAGGGGATATCCGTTTTGACGGTAAATCCATCAAGGATATTAATAAATACGATTTGCGCCGTCAGATCGCTCTGGTTCAGCAGGATGTGTTTTTATTCTCAGGAAATATTTTGGATAATATTCGTTTGGGAAACCGGCAGATAGGTCAGGAAGAAATCGAGTCCATTTCGCAAGCTGTCAGTTCGCATAATTTTATCAATAGTCTTCCTTTCAAATACGAGCAGGAACTAAAGGAAGGAGGGGTCGGGATTTCCTCCGGTCAGCGGCAATTATTATCCTTTGCCAGGGCTTTGGCTATTCGTCCACGGATACTTGTGCTGGATGAAGCGACCTCCAGTGTTGATCCTGAAACCGAGAACCAGATCCAGAAAGGAATCCGGGAATTGACACGCGGTAGAACCAGCATTATTATTGCGCACCGTTTATCCACCCTTCTGCACGCAGATAAAATCCTTGTATTAAAACATGGTAAAATATTAGAATTCGGGCGGAGAAAGGAACTGTTGCAACAAAAAGGAGTCTTTTATAAACTTTGCCAGTCGCAGTTACAATTGCAAGGCTTAACATCCGGTAATGAGGGAAAATAATGGGCGCAAAAATTTAAAAAAAACCCCTCAGGAAATCTTACGGTTGATCAATAATATTCCGTTCTTTGACTCCTTCAATCCGGATGAAAAACTGGAGTTTGCCGCGCTGAGTAACCAGGTCGTTGAGTATTCCGATAAAACGGCAATCGTTAAGGAAGGCCAGACGGAAATGGCGGTATTCATACTCCTTAAAGGCGAAGCGATTGTGACTCGGAACGATCTGCCTAAAGTAACCATTAACACCCTTACCATGGGAGCATTATTTGGCGAAGTGTCATTTTTGACGAAAACTCCCCGCACGACTAACATCTTTGCTAAATCCAATACAAGGGTTTTGAAGCTGGATCAAAAGTTGTTCGATAAACTTAAGGATAAATTTATCGCGGTTCTGGTGAACCGGATAAGCGAAATGAACACATCTCTTGTCCGCCTGAAAGTGGAATTGGAAGCGATCAGCCACGCGGCAATGGATTATCAGGATGAATTTGACAAGATTCTTAAATCCGGCAAGACCATGAAAGAGGTTTTTGGAGGCATCCACGAAACCATTTCCGAGCTGATCCGTTAAATACCCAAAAATAGTTGTAAGGAATTGGCCCATAATACGACTGTCGTTAAGGATAGGATATTTTAGAACCCCTTAATTAAGGTGAGATCGATGAGAAAAATATTATCTGTTTTGTTGGCATTAATCTTTATGTTTTTGTCTGTGCCGGTATTTGCTGATAATGGTGCCTTACAGTTTCCCATGCGTGAAGGTTCCAGTGCCAGTGCCCATAAACATAATGAAGAAGGTATTACTCATTTTAATCTGGGACACTATGATGTTGCTTTGACACATTTTCAAATGGCATCGAAAATTGACCCCGCCGTGGGTGAGTCGCATTATAACGAGGCTTTGTGCTTGGATAAGTTAGGTAAACATGGCGATGCGACCAATCATTTTTATGCCGCCAGGAAATATGCCCACGGAAATTCTGCAATTCTTAAATCCGGAATTCTCAACGATCACGCTCCTATGAAAAGTGAAGGTTCTTAAGAGGGTTCTTAAGCTTGGGGATAGAAAATCTTGAAACCAGGCAGGGAGGCCGATGGCCTCCCTGTTTTTTTTAGCCTTTTGGCTTAAAGGGAATGATCAGCCTGTCAACGGGGCGGTTGTTTTGGATATGTTCGGTGAGAATTTCTTCCATGTCTTCTTCAGTCTTCGGAGCATACCAGACATCATCGGGATAAACGACCAAGGTCGGGCCTTGGGCGCAGGCATCCAGGCAGCCAGCCTTGTTAACCCGC
>CATMOP010000299.1 GCA_950072225.1 uncultured Nitrospina sp. | reverse complement strand
AAAGAGATCATAAAAAAAGACATGATCAGGATACCGATCATAGATCCTGATAATTCTAATGGTTGAGTGGTCATAAAAAAAATCCGGATTGGGCCACGCCCAAGAAAGCGAGGAGTTGGGCCACACCCAAAACTCCCCCAACAATTACAGCCAAAGCTAAAATCACTTTCACCATAACCCAAAAAATTTCGCGCCCGGTCTGCTTTTTCTTCCACACGCTGATAGCCAACGTAAGAACCGCAACCAGAATCGCAGTGCCTAAATAATATCGGGGAGACATACGGAATCTTATCAGAAAAAAATTTAAAGATGTAAGATGGCTGCCTATCCTAATTCAGGGGACCACCTCCACCCGGATCACATTAGTCCAATTGGGGATACCAACTGGAATTCCGGTAGTGATCACCACCCGGTCCCCTTTTTTGACCAGCCTTTTGTTTTTCAGCATGGTGATCATTTGCTCAATATGTATCAACAGATATCGGTCTTCCTCGACCAAAAAGGGAACGGCTCCACGCACCAGGTTCAGCAGGCGTGCCCTCTGCAAACTTGATGTGAACGCAAATACTGGAACCATCGGTTTTGGGCTCGCCACCATTTTGGCTGTTCCCCCACTGAGGGTAAATACTATCATGGCTTTTGCGTGTAACAATTCCACCATTCGATTGGCTGAATAGGTGATTCCTGCGTTGATGCTCGGGTCTTCCCGGAAAAACCGGCTCCAGGGCTCGATCGTCCTCGACTCTGCCATATAGGCTTCAGTGGTCAACGCCGTTTCGACCATCACCCCTACTGCGTCAGTTGCATGTTTGCCTACCGCCGTTTCTCCCGAAAGCATGATCGCATCGGCGCAATCCATAACCGCACTGGCAACATCCGAAACTTCCGCACGCGTCGGGCGCGGATTTTCAATCATCGATTCCAGCATCTGTGTAGCAACGATCACAGGTTTGGAGTGTTTGGCACCTTCCCGCAAAATTCTCTGCTGAACCACCGGAACCTCTGTCAGGGAAATCTCAATTCCCAAATCTCCTCGGGCAACCATAATGCCATCGGCGGCCTGCACAATTTCTTCCAGGTTTTCCACCGCCTGTTTGCGTTCAATTTTAGCGATGACTTCAACCCCTTTTCCGCCTTCTTTCAGGATCATACCGCGTAGCCGTTGTATATCTTTCGCTGAACCGACAAAAGACAACGCCACCATATCCACCCCCTCCTGGATGCCGAATTTAAGGTCCTTCTTATCTTTAGCGGTTATAGGATCCGTGCTGAGGCAGGCATCGGGCAGGTTCAAACCTTTATGGTTCGACAATGTTCCCCCAACCAGAATTTTGACCTCCACCCGCTGGCCGGAAATGCCTTTCACCACACCACTCAGTTTTCCATCATCCAGATAAATCCGGTTGCCAATTCCCACTTCTTTATGAAAACGTGAATATTGGACGGGCACCAGGGAAGGTTCTCCTATCTTTTTTTCTGTGGTAAAAATAATTCGTTGACCACGCTTTAAGTGAATGGACCCCTGCTCAAATTTTCCCACACGGATTTTTGGACCCTGAAGATCCAGGAGAATTCCTATAAAAGTGTGGCGCTCCTTTTCTATTTCGCGAATCCATTGAATCCATTGCCGTACGGTTTCATGGTCCCCATGGGAAAGGTTGAGCCTGAATATATTGACTCCCTTTGCAACCAGGTTGCGAATAACCGTTTTACTGCCACTGGCGGGCCCCAGCGTTGCAATGATTTTTGTCAGCCTGATCGCCATAATCGCTCCTTATTTTTCTTTCTGGGAAAGCGAGTAGTCTTGCGGAACTTTCCTGAACGGCATCATCATTAAATTTTTGAAAGACACTTCCTCGCTGGTGCGAAACGCGTTAACCCCGATTATAATCTGGGGTTGCGGTTTCAACGCGTCATGAATATATGTTCCCAAAGCCCGGTCCCAGATAGACAGGTTGAAACCATAGTTGGAGTTGGTTTCCCTTTTCTCTACCGAATGATGAATACGATGCATATCCGGCGTTACGATCACATATCTTAACAGACGGTCGAGGCTCTCCGGCAAAGTGATATTGGAATGGGAAAACTGGGACATTCCATTTAGAATCGCCTCGAAGATCAAAACCGTCATCGCGGAAGGACCCAGGGCAAAGACCAGCCCTAGTTTATACAACATGGATACCAGTATCTCTATGGGATGAAACCGCAGTCCGGACGAAACATCCAGATCAAGGTCGGAATGATGCACAACATGAAAACGCCAGAAAAAAGGGATCATATGTACCACTACATGCTGGATATAAATCATCAAGTCCAGGAATACCACGCAAAACAAGGTTTCCAGGCCTTCCGGCCATTGAAGATAGTTGAACAGGCCCCATCCCCTTTCCCCTGCAAATTGCGCGGCCCCAACGGCCGCGGCGCCAAAAAATAGACGTACCACCAGAATATCAATACCTGTTAAAGCTAAATTGATTTTTAGCCGGCGCGTTTTGACGTCAACGGTAGGATGGCGCTGAATGATATACTCCAATCCCAGCATCAACAAAAATACAGCTAAAAAAATCGCAAACCGAATCTGATTGACATCCATAATTTTTGCGAACCAATGCATGAAAAACTGCTTCCCTTGGACCTGCATAACGACCGCAAGTTGTTAAAGCACTTAATACAACCCGATTTTTAGGATAAAATTCTGAAATTAGAGTCTTATATCCTTCAATTATTGCCTTTGGGATAAAATCTCCCGGTTTTTTTCTGCCCAAAATTGATTGAATAAACAATCCGTCATATAACTCCAGTACTTTACGATGTAATCATTCATGAGCACAATGAGGGGCATTTCGTGTATGGAAACCACAAACTGATTCACATTTCTTATTTTTAAATATGGTCTTTGTCTGAACAGGTGTTAATTCATATTGTGATATATCAAGAGGTATCCGTCTTTTTATTTTAACCTTTCCTCCAATAAATACATCATTTGTTTCATAAAAAGCAACTACACCAGGGTGTTCCTTATCAGTGGTACCAAATATTTTTTTGGCAATTTCTTTCTTATTGCATAAATATACGCTACTAATTGTCATCACTCCTATTTCTTCATTTTCATATTTAAGTTTTACAGTGGAATTCATTTTTAATGTGGTTGCTTTTTCCTGTGAAACATCAAGAATAATAGGAATACTAAATATTGAACCATCAGGTAGAATTAAATTATCTATAACACTGTATAATTCTATTTCAG
>CATMOP010000298.1 GCA_950072225.1 uncultured Nitrospina sp. | reverse complement strand
GACGAGGTTTTGCTTTTGGAGAACTCGTGTGCTGATTTGTATGACCCCTCCATCCTCAGTGGCATCGGTAGCATTTTCAAATAGGTTGATGAAGACCCTGCGAATCTGTTCTGGATCGATATGTACTGCGCCAAGGTTTGGGTCGAAATTCTTTTTAATTTTTAAATTTTTGTCGTGCTCCGAATAAGAAATCAGGATTTCTTCAATGATTTTATGGAGAGAGGTTGGTCTGGGATTTGGAGTGGGCATTCTTGAAAACCGCAGAAACTCATTGAGCAGTTCTTTTATTCCCTCAACTTCCTGAGTGATGATATGGATACTTTCATCAAAAACTTGGTCAAAGTCTTCCCGGTTTTCGTAGTATTTTTTCTTCAATCTCTGCGTATTGAGTTGGATAGGGGTGAGAGGATTTTTTATTTCATGGGCAATTCCCTGGGCAACTTCTTTCCATGCGGCAATTTTCTGAGTTTTTATCAGATGCGTTAAATCTTCAAAAACAATAACCAGTCCGCGATATTTCCGGGTAGTACCCCGTAGAACCTGAACATTGACCAGAAGGGTAAGGTTATTTTCTCCTACCCGCAGATCAATTTGTTCTTCAATGGACTCTTTATCCTGTGCATTCATACGCTTACTGAGTTTTCGGATTGCCTGGTAAGAGGAAAAATCAAAAGCGTCATGGTAGGAGGACCCGAAAATATTTTCACTTTTAAGATTGAGAATTTTTTCCGCTGCTTTGTTGAAGGTGGTGATGGTGCCCCTTTTATCGACCGAAACCACGCCTGCGCCTATGTTGTCTAAAATGGTTTCAATATAGTTTCTTCTTCGGTCGAGTTCGATATTCGTTCTTTTGAGATCTTCGTGGGCGTGTTGAATATTGAGCCTGCTTTCATTTAGTTCCCGGGTCATGGTATTGAAGGAGTCAACAAGAATTGCTATTTCATCGGTTGCTTTTGCTCCAATCTTAAAGTCAAGATCCCCTTCCGTGATACGCCGCACACCTTCTGCCAATTGCTGAATGGGGACAGTGATGCCCCGTGCCATATAAAAACCCAGCCATATGGCAGAAAACAGGATTAACAGGGTAATGAGAAGAAAGGTCGTGTAGTAGTTTGCGCTGACCGCAAGCTTTAGGAAGCTCTGTTGCTGGTAGTCCTCAAAAGTGTTTCTGATAGTTTCAATTTTCCTTAAGGAACTTTTTGAAACCGGATTGAGGGTGAGGATATAACCCCATATGGAAATTTTTCCATCAAAGGTCTCTGTAAGGGGTACGACCACGATCATCAGGCTTCCGCCAGGGGTCATTTGAATTTCTGTTACGCCTTCCCCATCAATACTTTTTCGGATCAATTCGGAATAATTTATATGGGTTTGCGTAGAAAGTTTTGATGAATCTATTTCGGAAACAATGGGATTTAAATTGTTATCATAGATGAGAATTCCGGCCAAGTCATATTCAACCACTTTTTTCCGGGCCAGGGCATGCAACCTATTCCGTTTTAGCTTTAAGTACAACTCCTCGTTGTTAATAAAGCGTTCAATATTTTTGGTTTTGGAAAGAGCTCTCTTTTCAAGGCCCGAATAATAATCCCTAGCGATATCCATAGAATATTGTAGGGTCTGCTCTATTTGCAAATTGAACCAGTTTCCGACGCTAAAGGTGAACAGCTTGCTGGCTACCGTGAAAAGCAGTATGGAAGGAACTAGTGCCAGAATCAGAAAGGCAATAATCAATTTGGTCTGAAATTTGGAACCAATAATTTTACTTTTTCGCTCGTTATAAACTTTAACAAGGTTTCGCGTAATCAGAATGATCAATAAAAATAACAGGATCAAAATAATATTGAATACGGCAAGGACGGTAATATTGTTTCCAAAGGTGGAAGCCGATTGGGCCTGGAGGAAATAGTTTTCCAGTAATGTCATACCGATTAGGGCAATAAAAACTCCCAGGATGGTGATAGTCGTGCGTTTTCGTTTATCGCGCAATTGCTCTTCGGTAGGCGGGATATAAATGGAGGGCTGGTTGATTAGGGGATCGGATGGCATAGTGGATTCCGAAATATCCAGTATTTTTAAAAACAATAGTTTAACATATAAATATAGCGAACGGGCTGAGGATTTTTTGTCACCAAAACTTGGTGGTAAATTGGTGAATATCGGTATTATTGGGAACGAAGAATTGAGATTTTTATAGGGAGATATTCACCCTGATAATGGTGTGTGGATAGCTGGTCACATTAAAGTTAAAAAACCTTGTCATTATCCCTAAAAAGGAATTAAAATCAATGCATTACCCCTGAATTTTTATGAATGGCACTACAGTGGGCACCCCAATAGTTGAGGTGTTAGATATAAACCCTTAAGATAGGTTCTGTTTTGGAAGACTCTAAGGGAAAAGATATTAGTACGTTAGAAAGTTTTGCCAGCCAGGTGGGCAATTCTCAGTTTAATGAGGATAGTCTTCTTTCTCTTACCAAAAATCTGAAGTTGTTGTTCAATTGTGAAGAAGCGACTCTTTTTGCTTTGGATGCGGCCAAGCGTGAGCTTTTCACCAAAAATTTCCATCAGGAAGGTTTTCCTGAAATACGGCTAAATATATCCGTGAAAAACATAGCGGGGTTTGTGGCCGCCACGGGAAAGCCGAGGTCCAGGAAGCGCCGGTGAAAAGGATTCCAAAGTTGGCGGGAACCGTTCCACCACTGCCAATATCCTGGTTCAAAAAGAAGATGACGAAACAACGATTCTAGTCCGTATTTTGAAGGATGGAAGCCGCTTGGTTTACCAGCAAATTGACCCACCGCAGGATGTGATCAAACTGATCAAGGAGGTCACTAATATTGACCTGGATCTTCCTGCCAACCCCCACAGAAGAAAAGACGATCTCACCCCTACCCGTCGTCCCGGGCACGTAATCTAAGACGAAATATCACTGTCTAGCGCGTTATGCTCCTCATTTGCTTTTACTCTTTCAGGGCATGAAAGCTGATGAAGAGGATATCACGCATGCCCCGAAGGGGTATCACGCTGGCTAGTGGATGGATGAGACGGTCTATTTATTAAATGATCGGATGACATCTCTGGAGATAGCACCCCTTTTTTTGTTGGAACCGCCTGCCTGTTTCGACAGCTCCAGATCAGGGTCAATGGAGAGGGGAGAGGTTTGCGCCCATGAGGTTTCAAATGCGTTGAATGGAACAAAAAAGAAAATATAATTGAAAGGGAACCAGAACCGATCTGTTTCCAAAT
>CATMOP010000297.1 GCA_950072225.1 uncultured Nitrospina sp. | reverse complement strand
CAACCCGATAATACCCAGGGTTTTTTCGAAAAGCTCTACACCCATAAATTCTTTTGGAGCCCATTTTTTATTTTTCAAGGTGGAACGGGCTTGCGGGATGTTCCGGGACATGGATAGCAACAAGGCCATGGTATGTTCGGCGGTAGTGATGATATTCCCTTCTGGGGCATTCATAACAATAATGCCTTTTTTGCCTGCCGCATTCAGGTCTATATTGTCAACGCCGATGCCCGCCCTGCCGATTACTTTCAGGTTATCGGCCGCATTGATAATTTCAGCGACTACTTTGGTTGCGCTTCGGACAATTAAGCCATCGTAGGCGGGAATGATTTTAATCAATTCTTCCTTGGGCAGGCCGGTTTTAACATCGACCTCAATTCCGGATTCTTTTTTGAGAATTTCAACTCCAGTTGCGGAGAGGTTGTCAGAAACAAGAACTTTCATTCGTTAACTCCAAAATGTTATGGCCGGAAACAACCGGCGGTTTCCCTCAATTCAATAAGCTTCTAATAGTATTTCCTGGGCGGCGGCTACCCCTTTGCCTAACTGGATTTGGGCGCCGAATTTTTTAAGGGCCATCTCCAGGGCCGAAATCGCTATGATAATGTCAAAGGTGTCCACATAACCCAGATGGGCAATTCGCACGACTTTTCCTTTCCATTGGTCTTGTCCACCTGCCAGGGTTACGCCAAAGTCATCCCGCAGGCTTTTGACCAGTTTTCCTCCATCCACTCCATCTGGAACAAATACTCCCGTCGCGCTTCCGGCGGGGCAATCTGGCGCAACCATGGGCAAACCCAAGGCCTGAACGGCGGCTCGGGTAGCCCGGGCCAGACGGTCATGGCGTTTGAAAACATTGTCCAGGCCTTCTTCCTGAATATCACGCATAACGGTCCGGAGTCCTGTAACCAGAGAAACGGCAGGTGTGTAGGCGGAAGTTTGATTGGCCAGGTTTTTGCGTTCTTTTTTAAAGTCAAAATAAAATCGCGGGCAGGTCGATTGGTCGGCAAACTTCCAGGCCTTTTCGCTAAGGCCCACCAGCGCAAGGCCAGGAGGAAGCTGCAAGGATTTTTGCGACCCGGTCACTAGGGCATCGATTTTCCATTCATCCATCGGAAGGTTAACAACCCCAACGCCGGTGATTCCGTCCACGATCAGTAAAATATCGTCTCGGTCCCGGGTCAGCTTTGACAGGGCTTCAATGGGGTGGGCGACGGTCGTTGAAGTTTCACTGGCCTGAACCATGATGGCCTTTATTTCTTTATCCTGAGCCAGAATGGATTTAATTTCATTAGGATCGGCGGCTTTGCCCCATTCAACATTATGCCAGACAACATTGAGGCCAAACGTCTCGGAAATTTTTCCCCACCGTTCCCCGAACTTTCCTCCGTTAATGACCAATACTTTTTCTCCAGATGAAAACAAGTTGGTCACGCAACCTTCCATAGCTCCCGTTCCGGTAGAAGCGAGAATCAGCACATCCTGCTTGGTTTGAAAAAGATATTTGGCTCCTTCTGCGGCTTCAGCGAATATCTTGCTGAACTGGGGAGTCCGGTGATGTTGCATGGGAAGAGCCATTTCCAGAGCGACATGTTCTGGAACAGGGGTAGGACCGGGTGCGAGCAGATATTTTTTTTTCATTCTGTGGTTTTTCCTGGTTGGGTTATCAATAAATTTTAAAGGAGCCGTTTTTTCTGGCCCGAGAATAGCTTTGTTTAAGACTAAGTTTGTTTTTTCCCATCTTTTTTTAATTCGTCCCTTATGAACAATACCCCCACTGGCCAAATTTACGGCTTAGTGCGGTTCTCTTGAATAGGCAGAGTCCGGGAGAAAAAGTGGGCTGCTAGGGCGCGCGATTCCCGGCATTGAGAAGAAAAAGCCGAATCGGAATCCATCCCTTAGGGGTTACTGTTTTACCATGAACGTACCTTTATAAAGGAATTCTGCCTTAAAATCCAATTTTTTCTGTTCTGAAGGGGGGCTTTTGGGGCTAAGGTTTTTCCGAATCAGGTGGGGAGTCCGAATCTTCCAGTTCAAGACCCAGGTCTTCGATTTCAATCTCAGAGGTTTCCGTGTTTGCAGTAGAAAGCGGTCCTTCTGAATCATCAATTTCCAGATTCAGATCTAACTCATCTATTTGCGCTGGGGGCGGAGGAGGCGAACTTTCCGGTTCGGGTCCTTCATCCGGTTCCAGTGGTATTTCGTCTTCTCCAAGATCCAATACGGGGGCCTTGGGCTCTTGTTCTGCCGTTTCTTCCTCCAAGGAAACTGAACTCAAGTCATTGGTTTCAAGTGCCGGCGCCTCGTCTTCCGGGGGGGAAGCCGGTGTGATTTCTATAGCAGGCTCTTCATCCACTGCGATTTCTATAGAGGAATCAGAACTTTCCTCTTCGGGGTCCAGATCGATCGTTTTCGGTGCTTCACTGATTTCAAGGGAGCTCTCTTCAGGTCCAGTTTCGGAGGTCGGCGGTTCAGAAGGTTCCTCTTCCACTGGTTCCAGCCCCAACCCAAATCCTTCAATTTCCACTTCCTCGAGATTGATATTGGCATCAGCACCAAACTCCAAGGGCGTGAATCCCAAGGCGGCTGAGTCAGAAGTTAATGATTCTAAGGCAGTTGTAGAGGATCCTTGCTCGGCATCCGATAGATTCAGAAGGAATTCCCCGGATTCCGTGTTTTCCTGAGAACCTTTATGAGCGTCCATGACAGCAATTTCTTCGCTGTCTGCAGAAGCGGTTACGGCGGATGATTCTTGATCTTTTGCGGGGGCTTTCGACCCGGCAAAGATAGTGAAAGAATCATTGCGGAAAAGGGATGTTGCTGAGGTTGCGGCTTTCTTGAAATTGAAGCCACAACTCCCGCAGACCTTTGCTTGTTTGAAACAAATGTAATCACAATCTGGACATTGCATACTAAAAAAATATATCAAAAAGCCCGTAACGTCAAGAAAAATAAATAATTATAAGTTTTCAGGCCGAGGTTTTCCATTTTCTCTCCATAATTTTTTGGGATTAGCCGAGAAGGTATTCAACCGTATTTTTTTACTTTTTTAGAGAGTTTCTGAGAGCTTCTGGAAAAACATGAGGTAGGGGAGTCTTCGAATCTTTGTTTTTTAGTGAGTTATGTTGGTTTTCTCGCTGATTTTCCTTGAAGGTTGACGCTTGCCGTGAATTTAGTTAAAATCGGCTTATCCGTTAGATCATGGGCTTATAAAAACCGGGAGCATTTGAATGTTCCAAGGGTTTTTCAACGCATGG
>CATMOP010000296.1 GCA_950072225.1 uncultured Nitrospina sp. | reverse complement strand
GCCTAAGGCCCAGAGTCAGCAGATAATTGAGATAAGCCCGTGCCTCGTTAATATCCATCGAGTTCTCCACGAACAGGGTTTAAAAAGGGCTATCTTGACGGGAAATGTCACAATTCGCAAGGCCTTTTCCAGAGAAAACCGGGGAGGAGTAATGCTATCGCCGATTTCAATCTGAAATGCATATTACGAGGGTTGCAAAAAACATCAAAATGCTATAAAACTCCCCATAATTATTGAATTAACATGGGGTTTTTGTCACTTAAAACTATGGCAGGAACTTTTTAGGCAGGTCCATGGAATTTGCGATAAATTTTGACGATATGAACTGGGCGGCAATCGGGCCGGAACTCATCATCATGATGACCGCCTTCTTCATTCTTCTAGCCGGACTCAAAAAAGGAATGAATAAGCTTTCCTTTCTATCCGGCGTTTCCCTGGTCGGCATCGGCGCGGCGTTGCTGTTCACTCTGACCCTTTGGGGAGGGGCTCCGACAATCGAGAACGGCGGTAGTCCGGGCATGTTTAGCGGTGCCTTGATCTATGACCGATTTTCCCTGGTCTTTAACCTGATATTCCTGCTAATGGCCCTGTTTCCAATTTTCGGTTCGGCCCGTTACCCGCAGGAAAACCATGAAAACAAGGCGGAATACTTCACGCTTCTGCTGATGGCGGTTGCGGGCATGATGTTTCTGGCCAAATCCGGAAACCTGATCACCATATTCATTTCGCTGGAACTGTTTTCCATTGCCCTTTATATTCTTTGCGGGTTTTCCGCCAAACACGGAACTGGCAGGGAAGGACCCCATAGTAACACCGAACTAAGTTGGGAAACCCTGGCCTCGCAGGAATCGACCGTCAAATACCTGCTGACCGGCGCGTTTGCCTCCGCCATTCTGGTTTATGGCATGGCCTTGATTTACGCCGGTAGCGGCACGACCGAAATTAGGATGATAGGACAACTCATTCACGAAAACCCCTATACCAAAAACACACTGGTTTATATCGGGATGGGCCTTATGTTTTGCGGACTGGCATTTAAAATTTCCCTGGTGCCTTTTCATTCCTGGACTCCGGATGTCTATCAAGGTGCGCCGACTCCTATCACGGGATTCATGTCGGTAGCAACCAAAGCGGCGGCCTTCGCAGTGATCGCCCGCATTTTTTTCACCGCCCTGCCGGAATTAGAAAGTGCATGGATGCCGATTCTTTTTGGCGCATCGGTCCTGACCATGCTGGTAGGAAATATCGCTGCCATTTTTCAGGATGACCTCAAACGGATGCTCGCCTATTCCGGCATCGCGCATGCCGGATACCTGCTAATCGGTATTGTCACCAATACCCAGGAAGGAATGGCAAGCATTTTATTCTATCTGGCGGTTTACCTGTTTATGAATATCGGAGCGTTTGCGGTGGTTTTCATCATGGAGGGGGAAGGGAAGGAAGGCAACTCCATATATCGGTTCAAGGGACTGGCCAAAAAGAATCCCCTCATTGCTGCGGCCATGAGCCTGTTCATGGTTTCTCTGGCCGGATTCCCACCTACAGCAGGGTTCTTCGGAAAGCTTTTCGTTTTCTATGCCGCGATCCAAAAGGGATATATACTCATAACCATTTTAGCGGTCATAGCCAGTATCATTTCTGTTTATTTTTATCTCCGTGTAATCGTCATAATGTATTTCCATGAAGATGAAAACACTCTGCAACCAGTGATCTATAAAGGCATGGGAGCCCTGATCACCGTCAGTTGTTTGGTGGTCGTGGGAATAGGGCTATTCCCCTCTTTCCTGATAGAATTGGCCCGAGGCGCCATTCCTTTTTAGCTTGCCACCCTTCCTCCATCCTTTTATCCTGTGCATAGTTCCAGGCTCCCGGTTTCCTCGTTGCTCTCCAACAATGCTTTTGAAGATAGACAAATTTTGCGAGACCCTATGATACTTTTTCGATTCTTCATCCTGCTTTTTTTCCTGGTTCTTCTGGCCTGTGGCCCCAATGAAGAATCGCTGGAGGGAAGATTTATAACCTATTCGAAACAAGTTAAAAAGAACCCAGATGACCCGGAAGGCCATTACGAATTGGGAAAAGTTTATGTCGAAAGAGAGGAATACCAAACCGCCTTCTATCAATTGAGCAAAGCCACGCGCCTGAAAGAGGATTACGCTGAGGCCTACCGTGAAAAAGGAATCGCCCTGTTTTATTTAAAAAGGTATCTGGATGCCGAAAAGGCCCTCCTAAAATCATTCAAGCTGAAGGACACGCAACCCGACATCGCCTCCGATCTGGGCTCCATTTACCTGAAAAATGGGAACATCAAAAACGCCCGTCACTACCTCAAAATCGCGCAAACCAGAAACAACAACATGCATATCGTCTTCAACAACCTTGGAGCGCTTTCTGCAGAAACGGGTAAAAACGGACAAGCTCTAAAATTCTGGAAGCAGGCACTGAATAAAAATCCTGGTCTTCCCGAAGCCCACATCAATATGGGGGTGGTCTATGAAAAAATAGGGCAAAAAAGAAAAGCTGTCGCCGCCTATCAGAAAGCTCTGGAACTGGACGATTCAAATGCCATGGCGCATTACAACCTGGGGGTGATTTATGCAAAAGGAAAGGATTTTTCCAAGGCCGTTGAAGAATGGGAAACCGCTTCGAAACTGGACAGAAAGGATGAAATCATCCTGAATGGCTTGGCCTGGGCCTATGAAAAACTGGGAAAGAGAAAAGAAGCCCTCGCCAAGCTTGACCTATCGATCAAGCTAAACCCCTTTGACAGCAAAACGCATTTTTCATTAGGGCGCATCAAATATGACATGGAAAATGTTGATGATGCTATCGATTCGTTTAAAAAAGCCGTCCACTTTAACCCAGATTTTGGAGAGGCCTATTATAGACTGGGATTGGCCTACGACAAACTGAACCAGAGCTATGATGCCATTTCCAACCTTCTAATCACGGAAATTGTATACCATAAAGCCAGAAAAATGGATTTGTTCAAAAAGACCCGCGCCAAACTGGAACCCTTATTCACCAAATACCAGACCCAACGGGAAGATTTTAAGGACTTGCAGGTTCCTGAAACAATCAAAGGTTACGACCTGCACAAACGGAAAGACCAGATCCGCACATCAAAAGAAAAATAACCACTAGCAGGTCCGGCGAACCGCCGGTGACAACTGAGCAATGACTCGTTAAGCCAAGACAACTCTTGGCTCACCAGCAAAACTGCTGGTTTATGCAAACTCCCTTTATCCCCCTTGTTACCCCTTC
>CATMOP010000295.1 GCA_950072225.1 uncultured Nitrospina sp. | reverse complement strand
TAGCCACCGGTGGCAGTGAGCAATAACTCTATTTGGCTAGCAATGACTTATTTAGCCGCCCACACGGTTTGAGTGCGGTAAAAGTTATTGCTCATTGGTCCCACGCCCAGTGGCTTTGTTCCAGAATTCTCTGGAACTCATACTATTGTATTGACCCGTCCTGTAAGCTTCTCCTGAAACTATTTTTTCTTCGATCCGGTCATGGTCTGAACTGACGATGAGGACATCCGCATGTTTGGTGTGGGTGAAACCATTGAATAGGGTTCCCTGAAGAGTGGGTTCAAGGTCAAGGGGAATCTTCCTGGCAATCCTGATTTCCCGTTCATGCAGGTCAACACACAGTACATCGCCATCCACCCAGCACTCAATGGTTTGGTCTTCCCCTTTACCTGTGGCGAATATCTTGTTTCCAACTCGCACGGCATGAACCGGACGATTGGAACCCTTGCACCAGACTTTTCCTGAATCCTGAATCTCTTTCATAGTATTTCCAGAAATAAAAATCAAATCCCCTCGACCCTCATGGGGTATCACGCTGGACTTGTGAAGTGATTTATACCATAATTTTGGAATTGTTGACCTTTCCTGTCAGGTGTAGAATTCATTGAGCGAACAATTTTTTAACCGTCTCGAAGACGAATTAAACTCCAGCCGAGATAAGAATCTTTATCGTGAGGTACGGCTTTTTCCTGAATGTCGGTTTAACCTTTGTGCCAATGATTATTTTCAGTTGCGCCATGATCCCCGGGTTATTGAGGGCGCTAAAAAAGCCTGTGAGACGTATGGAACCGGAAGTGGCGCCTCTCCCCTCCTCTCAGGATTTCTTCCCTGTCATCAGAGTTTGCTCGACCAACTGCGCAAATGGAAACATAAATCTTATGGCCTGCTCTTCAATACAGGTTTTATGGCTAATCAAGCAGTTTTAAAACATTTGCCTGGAAAAAATGATCTCGTGCTTGCAGACAAGTTGATTCATCATTCCATTGCCCAAGCCCTTGTTCAAGGTTCCGCCCGATTCAAGCGTTACCATCATCTTGATTTGGAACATTTGCGAGAACTGCTAGAGGCCAATTTTAAAGATTATGAGACAGTTTTTGTTGCTACGGAAAGTGTTTTTAGCATGGATGGGGATTATCCAGACTTAAAAAAGCTTGTGGAACTGAAGAAAGACTACCCTTTTATACTTATATTGGACGAAGCTCACGGTACGGGTGTTTTTGGGAAAACTGGCGGCGGACTTGCGGAGGAAATGCAGGTACAGGATCGGGTGGATATTCTTATAGGCACATTGGGGAAATCATTGGCAAGTATGGGTGCGTATGTACTTTCAGACTCGTCAACCATCATTGATTTCCTTGTGAACCGGGCAGGAGAATTCATCTATTCTACATTTTTATCTCCGGCTCAGGTGGGTTCTGCTGAAATCGCACTACAAATATTGCAATCGGCGCAAGAAAAGCGCAAATATCTGCAGGAAATTTCAAGAAACTTCAGAAAAATCCTTAATATTGAGGAATTAGAGGGGACCAACACCCCCTCTCCTATTATCCCTGTTTTGATTGGAGATCCTGCCAAGACACTGGAGTTGAGGAATCATCTTTTGCAAAGGGGAATTATGGTGGGGGCTATCCGGCCACCTACTGTGCCCCCTCATACATCGCGACTGAGAATATCCCTGCACACGGGAGTAACCTCGGAAACTCTCGAGGAATTGGGGAATATAATAAACCCATGGATCAATTCCTAACCATAACAGCGGTTTCTGGATGGGCACTGCCACGGCAATGGTTTGCCGAAGAAGTAGCCACGGCTTTTCCAGGTTCCCAGATAGAAGTTATTTATCCGGAGACCCCGGAAAAACCTGAAGAAGCAGAAAAATTGTTGCGGCAATATCCTGCCGACCTATATATTGGTTATTCGTTAGGAAGCCTCTGGTTACTGAAATATAAAAATTTATTGCCCTATTCCTCTGTAAAGGCCCTGCTTGCCCCTATTTTATCGTTCTTGGTTAAAGATGGAATGGGAGGTACCACCTCAGAAACACAATTAAAGTATCTGTCCAGAATTTTAAAACAGCATTCGGATAAATATGCCGGCGTAAAGAAATTTTTTGCTTACTCGGATCTCCCTTTCCAGGAAAAAATGATTGAAGATGTGCCTGACAAAGAAATCTTATTGAGAGGGTTGGATTTTCTGAAAACATGCAGGGCAAATGGAGGAGACACTAAAACATTTTTGTCCATCGTCGGAGAAAATGATATTTTCATTGATGGGGATTTGCTCAAAAGGCATATTCCCAATTTGGATATTGTTCAAGGAGTTGGACATGCTCCCGGAAACCTGTTAAAGCGTCTGGCTGGGCGGTTGAATTGGAAAACCCATAACTTATGAAAATATTTGGCATAAATTTTAATTATTCACCTAGCCAAAAAAAACCAATCACTATCGCGATTTGTGATTTTAAAAAAAGTCAGGGCTTGTCTGTATTAAAAGTAGAGCCTATATACGGATTAAAGGAATTTGATACTTTTTTGAAACAAAAGGGCCCTTGGTTTGCTGGTGTCAACTTTCCCTTAGGCCAACCAAATCTTTTTTTAAAAAAGATGAATCTGCCTGATAAATGGAACAGTTATATAAAAGAAATAAACCGTTGGAAGTTGGATGGGTTTGAAAAAAAAGTAAAACAGTTTAAAGCTAAATTACCTAATAATGCCAAAGAACCTTTACGCCTAACCGATACAATGGCTGGGGCAGAAAGCTCATTAAAATTCACTCAAAAACAATTAGCCAAGCAATTTTATGAAGGGACAAATTGCCTTATTAAATCAGGCGTATCTATACTCCCTTGTAATCCCAAAAAAGATACCCGTGTAGTGTTGGAAACTTTTCCTGATCTTGTGGCCCAACGTTTTACGGTGCATGACTTAGGGGCAAAAATGAAAAATGTGGATATCGAATCCTTTCACAAGGAAATCTTAAAAGGATTAGAAACCCCTGAATTTGAACGAGATTTCAAATTTAAAATTTTCTTGGATGATTCCCTGAAACTGAAATGCGTTGAAGAATCTAACGGTGCTATCTTAAATGCCTTATTAATTTCCACCCAAGTGGCTTGGGCTTACAGTGTAGGAAAACCCCATTATGGAATGCCCGATATTAATCATCCCAATATTCAAACTGAGGGATGGATTATTGACCCTAGTCTGATAAATGGATTCGGAAAAACCAAAAATCGTTTTGGTAGTGGGTTAGCCGAGTTTATTCA
>CATMOP010000294.1 GCA_950072225.1 uncultured Nitrospina sp. | reverse complement strand
TACAGAAGGTCATGGGAAATGCGGAGGCATTCGGCAAAACCTACCATCTGATCGACGGGCATATTCATAACATGGATCTTGGAAAACTGATTGTGGATACCATCGATTCTTTCGGCGAATGTGAAGGCGTCATGGGGGAAGAAGGCGTGCCGATGTCCAGCCAGGCGGCTCAAGATCTTGGAGTCGAGTTTCCCGGTAAAGAAGGCATTGTTGAATATATCAAGCTCATCCATAAGTTGCAGGGCGAATATGGTGGCGAACGGGATATCACAAAATGGTAGAGGAATCCAACGTGTCGTCTCTTACATCTCAAACATTCATTGACCGGTTGATCCGGGAAAACTTTAAATTTTTCACCGGAGTTCCCTGCTCGTTGTTATCGGGCCTGATTTCATATCTGGAAGAAATTGAGGAAGTCAGATATATTCCATCAGTGAGGGAAGATTCAGCGGTGGGCCTGTGTGCGGGGGCCTATCTTTCCGGTGCCCTGCCCGTCCTGCTGATGCAGAACTCAGGGCTGGGTTATTGTCTTAACGCCTTCACCTCTCTGAACCTGATTTACCGGATTCCTGTTTTAGTCATTATGAGCTGGCGGGGCCAGGGAGGAAAAGATGCCCCTGAACACATCATCATGGGGGACATCAACCAGAAGCTTCTTGAAACTGCGGGAATGGATTACTCGGTTTTAAAGTCGGAAAATTGCGACCAGGTTCTTGAAACTGCCATGCGAAAAATTAATGAGGAGAAGCTTCCTTATACGCTCCTCATTGAGAAAGGTTTGTTTGATGAAAGGCACTGAGGCATTTCAGGAATTACTGCCCTTATTGGGAGACGAACCCGTGGTGCACGCCAATGGATACATCTGCCGGGAGTCGTTTGCCTTAAAAGACCGGGAAGCAAATTTTTATATGATTGGTTCCATGGGGCTGGCCTCTTCCATTGGATTGGGTGTGGCTTTATGCAAGCCGGACCGAAAGGTGATTGTGCTGGATGGAGATGGCAACGTGTTGATGGCACTGGGTACACTGGCCATGATTGCCGCAGAAGCTCCTAAAAACCTGGTGCATGTGGTGATTGATAATGAAGTGTATGAGTCAACAGGAAGCCAACGCACCCTTTCCAATTCAGTTTCTCTTGAGCAAATCGCCAAAAGCTCAGGTTACCGGGAAGCGGTGCGAGTGGATAAAAAAGAAGACATCAAACCGGCGTTTGAAAAAATGATGAATTCCGAAGGGCCGGGTTTTCTGCTGATCAAGGTGGAACCCTGCTTTGATCCGAAAACAGGACGCGTGACGCACACGCCGGAAGAGATCACCGAACGCTTTATGAAATCCCTCCGGCCAGCGGCCGGTGGCAACTAGCAATAACTTTATTTGGCGAGCAAAGAGTTATCTTGGCTGAAAAAGCTATTGCTAGTCGGCCCCACGCCTAGTGGTGGCCGGTTAGGTCAGAAAGTCAACCGCTCCACCTGGCCCTGATTCAGGGGCTACCGTGTTGCCCTCTTCGCCGCTCAGTTCAGCGGTTTGGTGAACGGGTGGGATTGGGCTGGTCTGCGCTTCCTCTGTAGTGGTACCTTGAGGTTCGCTGGAAGCGGATGCCAAACGGGCGCTTTTGCTTCCTTCCGTAGAATTTGTTTCCGTGGTTTGTTTTTGAGCAGATGCGAAATTTCCCAGGCTTGAAACTTCCATGGTGCGACTCCTTTAAAGTAAAAAATTCCTGCTTAATATTTTTAAAACAAAATTTATTTTTCAGGGAAAATCTTATTCCGTAATTTCGTTAACTCCACTCCGAATGGCATTTCTCAGTTGTATTTCCGCTTCAGAAGGAACGGATCTGATCACCTTTTGGGTCTTGGGGTCGATGACCTGAAGGACCAATTCGTTGTCATCCGTTACCGAGAACTTTCTTTGTTCACCATTCGGTGTTGTTTGCCCACTCCTGCTGGCCTCTGCCAAAACTTGACCTTGTTTAGACAGGTCGATGGTGTCTCCTGATGGTTGGGGATCAGGAGCCGGACCGGCTTCGGACCGGGAGCTTGATGAAGAAGGCCGCGGTTTGGCTGTGGGAGCTGTTTGATTTCCCGTTGGGCTAACAGCTTGAATTTCCATGGTGCTCTACCTCTACTGCATAATAATAAAAACCTATTTATTAACTAATTGAAAAATAACTACTTATTTGGATTCCCCTCTTGTGTTTGAACTTTTTGCCTAGTCCATGCATTCTTCTTAACGGTGACTTTAGTGAAATCTTTAATAAATTTTTACACAAATTCAGGAAAGACCCTCACATTTTAGGGAGAGGGTGGTTGCGGGCTGGATAAAGGTTTGAATTGAGCGACTTTAGAGGTTATGATACCGGGCTAAAAAATATTAAAAAACTAAGTGGTTCAGTGAGTTTTGCTTGGATTTAAAGGGTAAAAAAACTTCTTCACCTATTGCTGTGGTATGAAAGAATTTCACAACATCCTGAAATACGCTAAGCCGTATACCAAAAGCCTTATTTTCGCGTTTCTTTGCCTGGCATTGACATCGTTGATCAACCTGGTTTTGCCTTTGATCGTCCGCAATATGATCAATGCTGTCGTCGTATTAAAAAACCACGAGGTGCTGGATGGTTTGGCATGGGATTTAATCATTATCATTGGCTTTCAGGCGGCGTTTGCGGTCACGCACAATTATATTTTTGGTTTCGTGGGACACAGGATGACCACCGATTTTCGCCTCGAATTTTTTTCCCATATTCAATCTCTTTCTTTGCGTTTTTTTCAGGAGCGCCGAGTGGGAGAAATTTTATCCCGCATGAGTAACGATATATCAGTGATCCAGAATGCGCTGGTGAGCATTCCTGTTGCCTTACTGCGCCAAAGCATCACATTGCTTGGGGCATTGGCGATCATTCTGTATCTGAACTGGAAATTGACTGGGCTAATTTTGCTTATTTTGCCTCCCCTGATGATTTTTGCACGGGTATTTGGGCGGCGGTTGAAAGTGTTTTCGGAAAAGCTTCAGGATCAAGTTGCGCAGGCAGTGGTGGTTCTTGAGGAGGTCATGTCGTCCATCAAGATTGTGAAGTCCTTCACCCGCGAACCTTATGAACGGAACCGTTTTCAGGAAAAAATTGAAACGGCTTTTGAAAGGGCGGTGGACAAGCTCAAAATATCTGCGTTTTTTGGTCCCTTTATTTTAGGGCTCACTTTTCTGGTTTCCGCGTTGTTGATCTGGTATGGCGGATATCAGGTTATGCTAGGGGCGACCACTCCCGGCGAACT
>CATMOP010000293.1 GCA_950072225.1 uncultured Nitrospina sp. | reverse complement strand
ATCCGTTAAAAACCGTATCCTCGCCCATATAGGCCTTTATTTGACTGTCCTCTTTTTTCATCTTTTTTTCCCCTCCCCACATGAGAGCTACCAACTGTCTAAGTTTAACGTTTGCTCTGGCCGATCAAATCTTTGATGCGATCCAGATCGTCATCAGAGTAATAAGTCACCACCAGCTTGCCACCCTTTTTTGCCGGCTTGATGTCAACCTTGGTTCCCAACCTGCGCTCCAACTCCTTTGCCAGATCTTTGATAAAAATATTTTTTTTTGAAACCAGGGATACAGGTTTTGTAGGCACCGGTTGTTTTAATCTGCTTACCCGGCTTTCAGTTTGCCTAACTGTAAGGTCCTGTTTGAAAATTTCCTTGCATAGTGCTTCCCTTTGTCCAGCATTGTCCAACCCCAGCAAAGCCCGTGCATGGCCCATGGATATTTTTCCGGAAATTAAATCTTCCTTTATATTTCGGGAAAGCTTGAGGAGCCGCAAGGTGTTGGTCACTGCGGTTCGGCTTTTGCCTACCTTTTTAGCTATCATTTCCTGAGTCAGGGCAAACTCATCGGAAAGGTGGGCATAAGCATCCGCCTCTTCTATAGGATTGAGATCCTGACGATGGATATTTTCTATGATGGCTAATTCCAAAGCTTGGGCATCGGTCACTTCCCTAATTAAGGCAGGGATTTTTTTTAACCCCGCTTTTTTTGAAGCCCGCCACCGTCTTTCGCCCACCACCAGTTCATAGCCCGTATCCGATTTTTGCACCAGTATCGGCTGCAAAACGCCATTCTCACGAATGGACGCTACCAATTCCTCAAGTTTGTTATCATCAAAATATTTTCTGGGTTGAAAACGGTTGGGTGAGATTTCATCGATCAACAGTTCCGTGTTTTTTGCCGGTCCGTTTTCGCGAGATTCAGGAACTCCCATTTCAAAGTCCGGAATTAATGCATTGATGCCTTTACCTAACGCTTTTCGATTCATACCCCAGAGCCCTTTAGTGAAGAGTTGACCCGTTCATCGAATTTAGATCGGGAAATAATTTCTTTGGCCAGCTCTACATAAGAATCCGCACCCCGTGAACGACCGGCATAAAGCATAATAGGTTTTCCATGACTGGGCGCTTCACTCAGCCGCACATTTCTTGGAATGACCGTTTTTAGCAGGAAATCACTGAAATATTTTTGCACCTGGTTCTTTACCTGCGCGGCCAAGAGGGTTCTGCCATCATACATTGTCAACAAAATACCCTCCACTTTTAAATCGGGATTGATGGATTTTTTTATCAGCTTTAAAGTTTTCAGCAAATGGCTCAACCCCTGAAGAGCATAGTATTCACATTGCATAGGAATTAAAACTGAGTTGGAAACGGCCAAGGCATTCAGGGTCAAAAGACCTAGTGAAGGGGGACAGTCTATGATTACAAACTCAAACTCCTCACGTACTCCGTTGAGCGCGGACTTTAAAACTTTTTCTCGCGACTCTTTCGATACCAGTTCGATTTCAGCGCCAGTAAGGTCTACCCGGGACGGAATGATTTTAAGCATTTCAATTTCCGTACAACAAATGACTTCCTCCTGGCTCGCATCCCCCAGCAAAAGCTCATAAATCCCGCGCGAATCGGCCTCGATACCCAGTCCGCTGGAGGCATTGGCCTGGGGGTCCATGTCAAAGAGCAGAGTTTTCTTTTCGGCTGCGGCTAAACATGCAGCTAAGTTGACGGCTGTGGTGGTTTTATTCTGGGTCAGCTATTGGCTGGTTTCTAAAATAGAAACCAGGAAATGGCAGGACTACATCAACAAAAAAATGCGTGGCGCCCTGTCCAAGGGAAACACATTCACTCTGGGTGCGGTGGCCTTCATATCTGTTTACCGTGAAGGATTCGAAACCGTTCTTTTTTATAAAGCCCTCTATTTATATGCAGACAATGCTACCGGAGGAATCATACCTGGGTTTCTGGCGGGTTGCGTGGTTTTGGCAGGAGTATTTTACTTGATCAATACTTTGGGAATGAGAATTCCTATTAAATGGTTTTTTGGTTTCACTAGTGTACTTTTGTATTACATGGCATTCACCTTCATGGGAAAGGGAGTTCATGAGCTACAAATGGGCGAACAAGTATCTATGACTGTAGCAAATTTTTTACCCAGTATTCATTGGCTGGGCATGTATCCCACCTGGGAAACATTTATAGGCCAGGCGGTGTTGTTTGCAGCGTTTGTTTTCGCGCTTGTTTACACATTTGTCATTAAGGCAGAGTTGGGTACAACCCACTTGCAGGAGGAAACTCACCATCTTCAAATCAGTATCACCCAGGTTCACGATCTGGTTGAACATATTTCCCATCATGCCAAACGTTGCGAAGTGTTCCTTAAAGACACTCCAGACCAGGATTTGAAGGAGTTATCCGGGCATTTGAAAGAGATAGACGTAAAAATCCACGAACTGTTCGGCCAGGTGAAACACGTAGAAAACCAGCTTCAGAATGAATATGAGAAACTGGCCAAGAAGGCCTTTGAGGACAAATAGAATCAGGCATTCCCTTGAATATTCGCTTTTTTAAAAATACGCGCATCATCCACAAATGGATTGGAATCCTGTCTGCGGTATTCGTTCTTATTCTTTCTGTTTCGGGTTTTCTGTTAATGCATCCGGAAGAATTTGGTATCGAGCAAGCTCAGATCAGCGGAAAATATCTGCCTGCAAAATATTTTCAAGTGCAACAAGCCCGGCGCGGCATCCAGTCCTTAGTAACGGTCTTGGGTTCAGGGAAAATTCTTTATGCAGGAACGGATATCGGTGTTTACCGGTCCCGGGATGGCGGGAAAACATGGCTCCAAATCAACCAGGGATTGTTTGATCAGGATATCCGTGCTCTAGCAATTGATCCTAAAGAACCCAATACAGTTTATGCCGGAACGAGTCGAGGCGTGTTCAAGTCTGAAGATGCCGGGGATACCTGGAGCGACTGGTTCGATGAGACTTCGGGTTTGACTCATACCAAAATCCATGATCTTGCTGTGCATCCTGATAATCCGCAAGTCCTATTTGCCGCAACGGATGGAGGAGTTTTTCAATCTTTGGATGCAGGAGAAAATTGGCAATCTGTATCCTCCGGGCAGTCCCTCCAGATCGTTGAGTTTTCAGCATCGAATCC
The DNA here is from genome assembly GCA_950072225.1 of uncultured Nitrospina sp. Taxonomy (GTDB): domain Bacteria; phylum Nitrospinota; class Nitrospinia; order Nitrospinales; family VA-1; genus LS-NOB. The sequence goes on along the minus strand of CATMOP010000293.1, from coordinate 116 downwards.
TGACATCCTTTATGCATCAGGTAAAACTGGAACCATTCGCAGTAATAACAGCGGACGTGATTGGAGTCTCGTTTGGGGGAATGCTCTCCCTGCTATAACCACGCTGGTATCCTTAA
>CATMOP010000292.1 GCA_950072225.1 uncultured Nitrospina sp. | reverse complement strand
AAACAGGTCAGACAAAAATGCGGCGAGGGATTCAAAATTGGGGTTCCGGGGATCCGTCCGCAATGGTCCGATGTGGCAGGGGACGACCAGAGCAGAACTTCAACACCAGTCCAAGCTATAGAGGACGGGGCGGACCTCATTGTTGTCGGCAGGCCTATCCGAGATGCTAAAGATCCAAGAGAAGCGGCGCAAAAAATTATTGATGAAATTCAATCCATTCCCGACCAGGGATGAAGAAATCAAATACTAAAAATCGATAATGGGTTCCACGTTAATAAATTTTATTTATCTGTTAAGTCTGGTTTGCTGGATTGGCAGTATTATCTTTTTTTCCTTCTTTGTGGCTCCCGTAGTCTTTAAAACCCTGGAGCGGGAAAAAGCAGGCGAACTGGTCGGCATCATTTTTCCTCGGTACTACATGATCGGTTATGTGTGCGGCGTTTTGGTGTTGGTGACGCTTCTTTTAACCGGCCCGGAAACAGTGGGTCTTAAATGGTGCGCTTGGGGAATCATGATGTTGGGAACGGCGAGTGCTGGTTTAGGAGTAAACCCCAGAGCGAAAACCCTCAAAGAAAAATTGAAAGATGCCTCCGAAACCGAAAAGCCTGACTTGGAAGCCCGCTTCAAGATGCTACATTCTTTATCTGTCAAATTGAACGCGGCGGTTCTTTTTGCCGGACTCTGGTTGCTCTGGCTGACCAGCGCCAGCCACTAGGCGTGGGGCCGACTGGCAACAAGGCTACGCCTTGAGGAAACGAACATAGCTTTTCACTGTTAACAACGATACTCTCGGCTTTACAGGTCATTGCTATCTGCCTCCCCTGCTAAGGGGTGGCTAGCAAAGAGTTGGCTCGGCTCAATCAAGCCTTTGCTAATTCCCTCCCACGGCAGTGGGCTAGTCCACTAACTTTTCATCTATCTAATATGAACATTCTCGGAATATCAGCATTTTATCATGACTCGGCGGCGTGCCTGGTGCGAGACGGTGAGATCACTGCGGCGGCACAGGAGGAGCGCTTCACCCGCAAGAAGCACGATGCGTCGTTTCCCCAAAAAGCGGTGGAGTTCTGCCTTCAGCAAGGAGGCATTCAGACCTCTGACCTGGACTATGTCGGGTTTTATGACAAGCCATTCGTCAAGTTCGAACGCATTCTTGAAACTTATCTGAGTATCGCTCCCAAGGGCCTGCGGCAATATTTGTTGGCGATGCCGGTCTGGTTGAAAGACAAGTTATGGACCCGGGCCAATATCCGCAAAGACTTGGACTATAAGGGGCCGGTTCTGTTTGGCGAGCATCATGAGTCGCACGCGGCCAGTGCGTTTTTTCCTTCCCCGTTTCAGGAGGCGGCCATTCTTACGATGGATGGGGTGGGAGAATGGGCCACCAGTAGTATTGCCCAAGGCAAGGACAATAAAATAGAGTTGTTGCAGGAACTGCATTTCCCACATTCCCTCGGCCTGCTTTATTCAGCGTTCACTTATTATCTTGGCTTCAAGGTCAACAGTGGTGAGTACAAAGTTATGGGGTTGGCTCCTTATGGCGAACCTAAATACGCGGACCTTATCCTGGACCGCCTTATCGATCTCAAGCAAGACGGCTCCTTTAGAATGGACATGGAGTATTTTGATTATCTGGGTGGCATGACGATGACCAACGACAAGTTTGCCTCGGTGTTCGGCCACCCCGCCCGCAAGTCCGAAACCCAACTCACTCAAAAGGAAATGGATATCGCGGCTTCCCTGCAAAAGGTGACTGAAGAGATCATGATTAAAATGGCACGTCACATCCGGGAACTTACTGGCATGAAAAATCTGTGTCTTGCGGGAGGCGTGGCTTTAAACTGCGTGGGTAATGGCAAGATTCTCAAAGAAAAAATCTTCGACCAGATTTGGATTCAACCAGCGGCGGGAGATGCAGGGGGCGCTTTGGGTGTGGCGCTCAGTATCTGGCATCAGATGCTGGGAAATGAAAGAGCGACCAACGGCAAAGACTCGATGCGGGGAGCCTTTCTCGGCCCGAAGTTTGAAAACGATGAGATCCGGAAATTTTTAGACGGGCAGGGCATTCCCTATAAATATTATGATGATCCTCAACTGGCCCCAGCGGTTGCGCAAGATTTGCAAGCCGGTAAGATAGTCGGTTTGTTTCAGGGGCCGATGGAATTTGGCCCGCGCGCGTTAGGGGGGAGGAGCATCATCGGCGATCCGCGTAACCCTGAAATGCAGTCGACGATGAACCTTAAGATTAAATATCGCGAATCATTTCGTCCTTTTGCTCCCGCAGTTCTGGCAGAAAAGGTTCAGGAGTGGTTTGAAATTGACAGCGAAAGTCCTTATATGCTGATGGTGGCGGGGGTGCGTGAAGACAAACGCATTGCAATGACCGAAGAACAAAAGAAATTATTTGGCATCGACTTGCTGAACATTCCCCGGTCACAGATTCCGGCAATCACACATGTGGACTACTCGGCCCGCATCCAGACGGTTCACGCCGAAACCAATCCTAAATTCTATGAATTGCTCCGCGAATTTGAAAAAGCCACGCAATGTGCGGTTTTGATCAATACCTCCTTCAATGTTCGCGGAGAGCCCATTGTCTGTACCCCGGAACAGGCTTACCGTTGTTTCATGCGTACGGAAATGGATACTCTTGTGCTGGAAAATTTTGTGCTCGATAAAAAAGAGCAGAAACCGCTGGAAGAAGATAGCAACTGGAAAGAAGAATTCGAACTCGACTGACCACTAAGCGTGGGGCCAGCGTGCGATAGCTTTTGTTGGCGAGCAAAGGGTTGTCTCGGCACAATCAAGCTCTTGCCCAGTTGCCACCGGCCGCTTGGCTGGGCCCAGCGGAAGGAGGTATCCCATCCAACCCATTTACGCCAAAACAAAGTTTTTGCTTATCATCCTGGCTGTGTTGTCCCTTTACAGCTATGGGTGGAAGGTGACGGAGATTGACCTGGGCGAATTATTCCGCGACTTCCACCTTGTCACACCGCTGGTCAAGGAACTGGCTCAACCCGACTTGCTGACCCGTGAGAAGGAAACCCAAATCGTTGAAGCAGGGTTTTTCCTTTCTCAAAAAACAAATATTCCTCAAGTTCATGAAGGCACGAACCCTGCGTTAGTCTTATCGCGCCAGTCGGGTGAGATTTCGGATACCTTGACCGTTCGTGGCCTGAACATGAAACCGGAGGAGTCCGGAACACTATATTGGGTCAATGCCATTGAGCAGGAGTTTCCTCTGGGAACTTTTTCGACCGATTCATCCGGC
>CATMOP010000291.1 GCA_950072225.1 uncultured Nitrospina sp. | reverse complement strand
TGAAGCGGCGCATCATTCTCGGAACCTTCGTGCTCAGTTCCGGTTATTACGATGCTTATTATTTAAAGGGACAAAAAGTACGCACGTTGATCAAGCAGGATTTTGAAAACGCGCTTGGGCAATGCGATGTGATCGCCGCACCGGTCACCCCCTACCCGGCTTTCAAACTCGGGGAAAAGCTGGACGATCCGTTACAGATGTATTTGGCGGATATTTATACCATCTCCGCCAACCTGGCGGGAATACCAGCGATGTCGATTCCCTGCGGCTTTACCGGGGCAGAAAATCTTCCCGTCGGTTTGCAATTGATGGGCAGGCATTTTGATGAAGCAAGTCTTATCACTGTCGGACACAAATTCCAGCAAACCACCGATTTTCACAGCCAGCAAGCACCGCTGTAACCACCATTAGACGTGGCCGGCCCATCCCCTCTGGGGTACGCGTGGTGTCCTCTTCATTAACCTTTATGCCCTGCAAGGAAGAGCTCAGGAAGAATATCACAGCCACCAGCGGCTCGCCGCCCACTAGGGAGGGAGGCGGATAGCATGGAATTTTTCAGCCGAGAAGAATCATTGCTCGCCATTAAAGCTATTGCTCCCAGGGTCCAGCAGCATGCTGGCGGCCAACTCCTCGACAAACAGTTCCAGGTATTGTGGCGAGACCGCTGACAGATGTGGTTGAATGAGAACGTTTTCCATCTCCCACAATTTGGAAGTCTCGGGCAACGGTTCCTCGTCAAACACATCGAGATAGGCCCCGGCAATTTCCCCGGTTCTAAGCGCCGAGACCAGATCGCTCTCCCGATAGATATTTCCCCGCCCCACGTTATAAAAATAGCAGGACTTCGGCAATGCCTCGAAATGCTCCGGCTTTAATATTCCATCCGTCTCCTCACCGCCCGGTAGAGTACAGATCAGGTGATCGGTTTGTGCAAAAATCTGTTGCCAGTTTTCAAAAGTTCGAATTCGATCTGCAGTGGAAAAATAACGCGGAACAGGAAAAAGGTTTCTTTTAATTCCTGTAATAGTACATCCAAAAGATTTCAGTCTTTCAGCGATAACTTTGCCGATTCCTCCAAACCCCAAAATGGTAACCCGGCTGTTGTAGAGCGACCGTAGTTTTTCAGAAATCTTGACCCGTGCCCATTTTTTCTGTTCCTGCATTTTTGTGGACAAAGGGAAGGCTTTCAAAAAATAGAGCATCGCCCCGATAACGTTTTCGGCAATCAGGGTTCCGTGGAATCCCCCAAAGGAAAGTTTTAAATTTTCCGGAGACTCCAATTTTATCCAGTCATTGCCCGCCGCTGGCGTGGCTATTAGTTTTAGGCGTGGCGCAGAATCCAGCCAGGGTTGCTTGAAAACCCAGACGATCACCGCTTCCGCCTGGGGCAAGCGTTCCCTGAAATCTTTGGAGTTCAGGCATACTTCCACTTTCAATCCAGGAATCCTGCTCTCCAACAAGGCCTTATGTTCCGGCCTAAAATTCCAAGCCTCAACATGGGGATGGGTTAAATAAACCAGAATATTTTTTATAGACAAGGTCCTGCACCGCGAAAAAAATTAAGTTTCCATTTACACCAGTAAGAAAATAATCCCATAATTTTAGACCCGCAATTTCTTTTATTTAAGTGGCAAAGAGTTGGTTAACCAAGGGCTAGGCTGTGCACATAAGTGAACACTTCTATCAAAAATCATAACCGGGCAAAAACCAACAGGTTAACCCTCATCTCTTTAACCTTATGAAAAATTTAGACTTAATTCATCGCGCTCATTTTGGCCCGATTTTTGCTTTACCTGTTTATAGCAGTTACTAAATGTTTGTCAATCTGGAGGGAGGGATCATGACACGGGTGCAATTGTTGAGTAAGTTAGCGTTACGGTTGGATGTGACTAAAAAAGAGGCCAACCTTTATTTGACCGTGTTTCTGGATTCTATCATGGAAACCCTGCATAAAGACGGGCGTGTGGTTGTCCAGGGATTCGGATCATTCAAAGTCAATGAATACAAGGCCCGGGTGGCAAAATACCTCTTACCGGAGAGTTGATTCAATTGCCGGTACGACACAAACCCAGTTTTCATGCAAGTAAAGAGTTGCGGCAAAGAGTGAATGAGGGAATGGATCTGGTGAAAGAAGCGGAAGCTTTGTTAACCCGCATCCAAGCTACAGAAAACGTCTTCAGCATTTCGGCGGGGTAATCACCCTCCCCGCAAGCGGAACGTTTATTTCCGTTCGCCCAAGTTGTGATATGATAAGGTTTCAGGACACAACTCCTGATTCCCGAGTGAATTGGGGAATCCCTTCATTCAAGGAGCCTCGGCATGTCCAGCGATAGAGATACCTGTAGCAAATGCGGTGAAAAAAGCATCGTTAAGGGCGACATTAGCCTGAGGACCAGCAAGACCAATGAATTAATCATGGTTGTCCGGCAAGACCACGGGGTCGAAAAAAGTGTCCCCTTGCAAACCTGCATCTGTTCCCAATGTGGGTGTGTGGATTTTTATGTGCAGGATCCCGTGCACCTAAAAATCTGTTCCGAGGACAGGCCAATCAACCCCGATTTTAAGCAACGCCCTCTAATGGAATCCGACTTTTAATCCCCCTTCCTTAATATACTACCGTTTTCAACACTTTTTTCCTCTCCGCCAGTGATAACCCTTGTGTGATGCCCATTTTTGCGCCAAAATGTGGCCCAAGTCTGGAAACACCCTATGCTGACTTTTATTAAATTGCGCAATCAGGTTATTATTTCATTTTCCAACTATGGTCAGACCTTCTAAAGATGAGATTCACTACCTGCTTTTAAAGCTCCATTCCCTTACTGGAATCGTACCTATTGGAGCTTTTCTGGTCATTCATATTTGCGTCAACTCCCTTCGTACTGTGGGGGTATGGCCTTACCAGCTCAGTATTGATGCGATAAACAGTATTCCTTTCCTTTTGGTCATCGAAATAACTTTTATATATATTCCCCTACTATTTCATTCAGTTATGGGGTTTTACGTGGTGAATATTGCCAAAACCAATGTGCATCGGTACCGGTATCCCCGAAACGGCCTTTACACATTGCAACGCCTATCCGGAGCCATTGTTTTTGTCTTTCTGATTTACCACCTGGGTACTACGGTGGGCCCCAAGCTATGGGAAGGTAAACACCATTTTGAAGCGGCACCATTTTTGATCGACATTATGAATAGCGAGTTTAAAACCTTGCAGGGAATACTTATCTATACCATAGGGATTGTTTCGGCAACCTTTCACTTTAGCAACGGGCTA
>CATMOP010000290.1 GCA_950072225.1 uncultured Nitrospina sp. | reverse complement strand
ACAAGGATTCCGGAAGGTGGAACATCGGGATAGAAAACCGTAGTACAATTTGGTTTGGAAAAAATGGCTTGATGGACATCACTTCCTACCTTTCGCTTGTCTATATCAAAGGCTGCCACAACCTGAATATCCTCTGGTTTGTATCCCCCAATTTCATGATGCATGAGGCCGATAATATCTTGAGGATTTTTATCTTTGTAATAATAGATTCCTTGAATAAGAGAACTGGCACAGTTACCAACACCAATTAAAGCAATTTTTATTTTTTCCATAGACCAGTTTCCTTTCAGTAAAAAATCCTCCAGAAATAACTAATAAAGTCGAAACGAGGGTAGGTATACTTGAACAAAACCAAACACTAAGGAATCCATTTTTTAGATTTTCAACAAGGACTTCTTATTTCAACCGGTAATGCTCTTGAAGATCAATCTCGATTAAACGAGTTGCCTTTTATCTTTTGAGATTAAAATATTAGGATTGACCGGGCATTATCCCCTTTTTACATCACTCTGTCAATTAATGGGTCCTTCTAAGGTAGCTCGCAGGTCATCTTGAAGGCAACTGCTTTATAATCAGAATCAGCAACTGTTCAAACATCTGGGTGACGAAACTCTTCACAGGTTGGCGGGGCTCGCCTTATCGCTAGAGTGCGGTTGGGAACCGGAGCAAAGCAGAAAAAAATGGTTTGTCAGTTCAGGGAAATCAATCCCCATCAACGAAGGAATGCGCGTTACCCAGGGATTACCCAAACGCAAACCCCAGTATGCCAGATGTCCTACTACAGAAACCATTTGCAGATTTCCGGGCACATTCGCCTTCCACTTCTTGACAATTTCGCAACCCATCTGCATGAGAATATACGGGACGTTTAAACAGGTTTTGACCCCTGTCAGATCGCATCTGTTAAACAGGCTGAGATAGGTCGGGACTGAACGATAGACAGCTTGGTAATCTCCATCCCGTGTAACGGTTCCATTTCGCACAGTGCTTTCGCGGCACAGGATAATTCCTCCCGGAGCAAGGAATGCCTGCAATTTCCGTAACAGTGCAACAACATCTTTTTCATTGAGATACATTAAGAGTCCACCGAGGAAGATAAGTGAAAACCGACCTTCTGGTTGAAAGGATAATACATCGTCATGGATGGCAGTAAAGTTATCGTAGGAGGAACAACGTTGCGCCATGGTCTCATATAACGGCGTACTTGCTTCAACGGCAATGACCTTGTTGAATTTCAGCGCAAAAAATTCCGCCCAATATCCGACACCACTTCCCAAATCAAGCACGGCTCCAGTAGTATCGACCTTGGCTTTATGGATCAGTTGTTGGACGATACCAGACTCGGCGCGGAAACGAAAACGCCCGGCACTGGCAGGGAAACCAAAACCCTCCATCATATAGGGACCCATGATGGAGGAATCTGCCTTCTTCCAATAGCTTTTAACAACTGAATAATCCAGTGTATTAGCGGCAGGTTCCGTTTCACTGTTCATCAGGATTTTCACTCTTTTTTCGGGGGCACGGTTCCAGAAATAAAACGCCGGAGTAAAAATATCCGGTTTAGTAGGCCTCAGGATACGTATCGGTTTCTTCCAAGATACGTTCCGCATTTGCAAGATCGGCAGGTGTGTCAATTTCATACCAACGCTCAGGATCAAAGAAAACGCCGTCCATGGAAAGACTGCCATCGGCTATCATCTCTTTGAAAACCACCTCGTAATACTCGTTTACCTTGCCGGAAGAGATATGAAGCTCTAACCGTTCGACGACTTTTCGCCACGTTGAATCAGAAAGGCTGTATATATTGACTGTCTTGTAACGGGTAATTTCTGTATATCCGTTACCACCCATACCAAAGGCCTGGACCCTGTTGAGAGAATCTATAGTTATCGTGGTTCCGTTCATCCAGGGTTGCATGCGAGAAATGGCGATTTTATTTGGATAGAGAAGGCCCTCAAGTTGGGAGGACTCGAACACCAGGTCACTTTCGACCAAAAGAAATAATTCCTGGATTTTGTTCCGAGCAAGCCACAAAGAATAAATGTTATTGGTCGTTTGATAAAGTGGGTTGGTTATAAATTCTATGGTCAGGTCTCCAGCATATTCGTTCACAAACCTTCGAATGCAGTGGTGCATATAACCAACCACTATAACCAGCCGCTTGAAACCGTTATCGCAGAGGTTGTCAATCAATCGCTCCAGTATAGGGCGCCCATTGATTTCAATGAGGCATTTGGGAATAGAATCTGTCAAGGGTTGTAAACGGTTTCCACTGCCCGCAGCTAACAACAACGCTGTGGTAACACGATTCCCCTTAAAATGATGGTTGTTCATCTGGCCCCCGGCTAAAAAGTTTATTGTTAATATTTTGAAAAGAGCCAACCAATGCTGAGGTATTCTATATGCCGCTAAGGGTAAACTTTCAGGCATTCCTTTGCGTAGTACAAAAACCCGCACCCATCCCACTAGCGCTCTTCCAGAAGAGGGCGAAACACAAGTCTTTCTTCATAATGGGGTCTGGGAAGACTCCAAGATACACAAAAGGACGCCCAAGCCTAAAGAGGACTAAAAACCTTAGAGAAAGGTATTTACGGGGTGAAGCTTGAGGTGCAAGAAGTATAGACCATTAGTTGTTTTTTGTCTAGTGGGTGACCCTGCAATGTCCAGCGATAATGGAAGTGACCTGTTCTTAAAAAAATATAACAGCGGTCGCGGCAAGCAAAATCAATGGTTTTTTTAAAAATTTCCTCCCGGCCCTTAGGCAGGCGTGCTAGCATTGGCGTTTTATCTTTTCAAGAAATTTCTGTTATAATATCCTATGATTGACCCGAAAAATATCCCAACCTATCTTACTTTCGATGATGTATTGCTCCTGCCCGCGCATTCGAAAGTTCTGCCCGCAAAAGTAAAACTCTCGACCCGGTTGACCCGCAAGATCAAACTCAACTGTCCGTTGATCAGCGCCCCCATGGACACTGTTACTGAAACGAATCTAGCCATCGCCCTGGCCCAAGAAGGCGGAATCGGCATCATCCATCGCAGCCTTCCGCCGAACAAACAACGTAAAATGGTCGATAAGGTCAAACGCTCGGTGAGCGCCATGATCCCCGACCCAATCACCATGGACCCGGATCAGAAAATCAGTGAAGCTCTGGAAGTCATGCGGAAATACAACATCAAGGGCATCCCCATTACGCAAAACAAAAAACTGGTGGGAATTCTGACCAACCGGGACCTCAGGTTTGAGAACAATCTCAATAAAAAAATCCGCTCCCTG
>CATMOP010000289.1 GCA_950072225.1 uncultured Nitrospina sp. | reverse complement strand
CGGGCATTCCGGAGGATCATCCGCTTAACCCCGCCACCATCGCCGATAACGTGGGCGACAACGTGGGTGACGTAGCCGGTATGGGCGCGGATATTTTTGAATCCTATTGTGGTTCCATGATCGCGACCATTGCCCTTGGAGCGGGAATGGCCAGCATGAAATTCGAATACATGGCTTTGCCGATTCTGATAGCTATGGTCGGCCTGGTTGCATCTGTCCTGGGAATCCGGGCCATGAGCGCTTTAGGAAGCATGGATCCTTCCGCCGCGCTGCGCAATTGTACTTTTATCAGCGCCGGCGCTATGTTGTTTGTCTCTTTTTTCCTGATCAAGGTTATGGGCTTGCCTTCAGGCATTTTTGTCGCCCTGCTGTTTGGTTGTCTGGCAGGCATCGGTATTGGGCTGATTACCGAGTATTACACGGCCGGCAAGCCTGTTATCCGCATCGCAGAGTCAAGCGAAACAGGTGTTGCAACAGTCATGATCACGGGTCTTGCGATAGCCATGGAAAGTACTGTTGTGCCTGTCCTGATCATTGCGTTGACGATTTTTGTGAGTTCCGAATTTGCCGGTCTTTATGGAGTAGCTCTTGCGGCAGTGGGTATGCTGGCAACGGTGGGAATCACCATGTCGGTCGATGCCTACGGACCTATTGCTGATAACGCCGGCGGAATCTCTGAAATGGCCGGACTGGGAGAAGAAACCCGCAAAATCACTGATGGACTGGACCAGGTGGGTAACACCACGGCCGCTATCGGTAAAGGTTTCGCCATTGGTTCTGCGGCCCTGACGGCGCTGGCCTTGTTTGCGGCCTTTACTCAGGCGGCAAACATTGATTCGATTGATATTACCAAAACGACGGTGATCATTGGTGTCTTTATAGGTGGGGTGATTCCCTTTTATGTAGCCGCTCTCACCATGACTTCGGTGGGTGAAGCAGCCATGATTATGGTTGAAGAAATACGCCGCCAGTTCCGCGAGATTCCGGGGCTGATGGAAGGTACCGGCAAACCCGACAGCGCCCGTTGTATTGATATCTGTACTCAGGCGGCCTTGAAAGAAATGATCGCCCCGGGTATCGTGGCTTTCCTCTCTCCGATCATTGTTGGCTGGTTGCTCGGTGCGGAAGCACTTGGTGGAATGCTGATGGGTGCCACGCTTACCGGTGTTTTGCTGGCACTGTTCATGTCCAACGGTGGCGGTGCCTGGGATAACGCAAAAAAATATGTGGAAGCGGGTGCTTTGGGTGGTAAAGGTTCCCCCGCCCACCACGCTACGGTTGTAGGAGACACGGTTGGAGATCCGCTTAAAGATACCTCTGGCCCAGCGATGAACATTTTGATCAAGCTGATGTCTATCGTGTCCTTGGTGATGGCTCCATTCTTTCTGTAACCGAAACAGAGTTTAAATTAAAGGGATGGGGTTTTCCCCATCCCTTTTTCTTTTTGGAAAGGGACCTGTTCTTTGTTGCTAGGAATCCACGAATTTATTAATTCACAACCTCTGTTGGAGCCATTGATGAAGCGGGCTTCAGGGGCGGGATTAGAGATCAAGACCGATTCTCCGGCACGGTTGGCAGATCAATTGTCCAGTGGAAAGCTGGACATGGCCATGATTCCCGCTATTGAATATTTAAAGCAGGCCGATCGTTTCCGGCTACTGCCAAATGTTTCTATTTCATCCAGAAACAAAGTGGAAACCGTATTGCTTGTCTCCAAAGTTCCTCTTAATGCTATCCGTTCGTTAGCGCTGGATAACCGGTCAAGGACCTCTATTGCGCTATTTCGTATACTTTACTCAAATGTAATTCCGCAGGGGCTCAAACTAGTTCGGCAGGATCCAGATCCGGAAAAGATGCTCAACCAACACGATGCCGCATTGATCATTGGTGACCAGGCTTTGGGGATTTCCAAAGAAGGCGTGTCGATTTATGACCTCAGTGAAGAGGGGTTAAAGCGAACGGGGAAAACTTTTGTTCACGCCGTGATCGCGGTTCGGGAAGGCATTAAGGTGGAAAGTAGAATCATTCAAACCCTGCTGGACGCCAAACAGGAAGGACTGCAAAATCTCGATATGATTGTGCAGGCCCAGGCAAATAAAACTGGCCATCCGGTGTTTCTATTACGGGATTATCTCAAGAATAAAATTCGTTACGATTTCGGGGAAGAAGAGATGGAAGGGCTCATGCATTTTCAGTCCCTTTGCCACGAGTTTGGCCTGGTCCCGAAAAAGTTTCCCCTAAGGTTCGTTTGAGGGCCGGTGAACCCCCGGAGGTAATGGGCAATCACTTTTTACCCCTGCGGGGCACGCGTGGTATTCAACCTTTGACTTCATGCCCGACACGGGTAAAAGCTTAGGAAAAATATCACGTCCCGCGAGCAAAAGTTATCTCAGCCTTACGGGCTATTGCTATTCGCCTCCTTCGCTAGAGGGCCGGTTCACTCACCCAAGTTTTTCTGTCATATAATCCCAGCCCAGAGTAAAACCTTCCTTAATCAATTCCCCCAACTTCTGGACTGAAGATTCAATGAAGTCGAGATAGGCCTGGACGGATTCATTGCGTTCCGCTAAGGGTTCGGAAGGTTCGACGGTTTCAGGGGGTTCCACAATGGGAGAAACAATTGTCTCAGGTTCTGCAACGCTTGCCGTATCCTGCGAAGATTTTTTTGGTTCCTCTACTGGTTTTGTTTCTGGGATTTGATCAAAATTATTACCGGAGATCCGGGTTGGTGGAAGGGAATCAACAGGACTGCCGCTGATATGCGTTTCCTGGGTTTCAGGAAGCGTGGGGGGAACGGTACGAGGCACCGGAATGATAACCGGCATCTTGAAAACATCTTCCTCAATGGGTAGAGGGGTTGGGGGTATTTCGGCTACTAATGCCGAGGGTTTGGGCGGAACTTGTTTTGGGAAAACGAGATTTAAAATTTCAGATGGAATAAGATTGTTGAAATATAAATACCCCCCTGAGCCTGCCAGAATAAGGATCAGGAATAAAAAGAATTTTCCAGCCCCGGATTTTTTTTTCTCTTCCGGAGGCAATGCTTCTTCCCCTTGTTCCTCAAACTGGGGGTCGGATTCAGGTAAATCGGATTCAGAATTTTCTGGTAGAGCCGCCGCCTCAACATCGGGAAAATTTTCTTCATTATCTAAAGAGTCCGAGTCTTCCAGCTTTTCCGATTCTGTGTTTTCTTGCATAAAGGAGCCCCCCCCTAGGTGTGGGGCCAACGTGCCGTAGCTCTTTCTGGCGAGCAAAAAGTCCTCTCGGCGCAATCGAGTTCTTGCCCATTGCCTCCCTCGCTAGAGGGTG
>CATMOP010000288.1 GCA_950072225.1 uncultured Nitrospina sp. | reverse complement strand
CCGACATAGCACCCCTCCAGGCTGGAGTGTTCAATCCCGGCGCAATCCAAAGCAAGGCGATAATACCCAATGACATGGAACCCAGCAATATAAATGTAGAAAGGTAATCGCGTGGTTGCAAAAGCGTTTGTACCGGCAAGATCGAGGCCACCCCGGCATAAGCCATCAACATCACAAACCAGAACACAAGCGGGGAGAATCCCATCACTCCCTCTTCCGGCAAGGGCAGGGGCATTTTGAATCCTATATAAATATTCAGAATGACCGCCAGCACCGCTACGGTGGAGGCGATCTTAAGGCTAAAATTCTTTTTGTAGATGCACCAACCGAGGAGCATCGAAACAGGAATGATGGCGAAAGTGGGGAACACCATTTCCGGTTGGGCTATGAGAGTTTTGGCCGCCACCACACCGAACACGGCAATCACCAATAGCATGGCCAGAATGAGGAAAATGGCAAACACGGCTTTGGCCCTATAGCCCATGGTGATTTCTGCGATATCGGCGATCGATTTTCCGCGATTGCGCACCGAGACCATCAGGGTCAGGTAATCGTGAACCGCACCGATGAACACACTGCCAAGCATGATCCACACCAGCGTGATTGCCCAGCCAAAATGGTGCATGGCAATGATCGGCCCAATGACCGGACCCGCACCGGCAATGGACGCGAAATTATGCCCGAACAAGACTAAAGGCTTGCTGGGTACATAGTCCACGCCATCGTTTTGTTTGATGGCGGGGGTCTCTCGGTTGGCATCAGGCTGGATCAATTCCCGATCCAGCCGTTCGGCATAAAAGCGGTAACCCACGTAATAAAAAAACAGGCAGGCAAAAACGAGTATGGCAATGGTCAACATAACCAAACCTAAAAAAAGGTACACTATTAGCTTCTTATTATATCAAAGTTAACTTGGTGAAGGTAACCACTAGGCGTGGGGCCAAAGATCAGTAGCTTTTTCTTGCTATCAACGATACTTTTCGGCTTGAAGAGTCTTTGTTATCTGCCTCCCCTGCTAAGGGGTGAATAAGGAGCCGAGTTGGATGGTTTGTTCCCGATCTGGTCCTGTGGAGATCATCATGAACGGAGTTTCAAGAAGTTCCCTCAACCGGTCGATATAACGCCTGGCATTGTCGGGCAACCGATCGTATTCCTGTATCCCAACGGTGCTTTCCGACCAGCCGTCAAATTCGGTATAGACCGGCTCACAATTTTCCAGAATTTCAGGGTCGGCGGGCATGTCAGAAAATGATTTTCCTTTATATTTATAACCAGTACAGACCTTGATGGTTTTGAATCCATCCAACACATCGATTTTCGTGAGAATCAGCGCGTCAATACCGTTGAGGTGAACGCCGTATCTGCCAACCACTGCATCGAACCATCCGCACCGCCGGGGCCTGCCGGTGGTCGCGCCAAACTCATTCCCGACCTTACCCAGGCGCTGGCCATCCTCATCCGACAACTCAGTGGGGAACGGGCCTTCGCCAACCCGGGTGGTATAAGCCTTGATCACCCCCAGCACCCGATCCACTTTGGTTGGCGGAATGCCAAGTCCGGTGCAAGCACCTCCCGCGGTTGAATTGGAAGAAGTCACAAACGGGTAGGTGCCATGATCCACATCCAACATGGTTCCCTGCGCGCCTTCACACAAAATGTTTTTTCCCTGAGCAATCTGGTCGCGCATGAGAATATGGGTGTCGGCAATATATTTCAAAATGGTTTCCCGATAACTCAACAACTCATCAAACAGACTATTGAATCCAGGCAATTCAGT
Source organism: uncultured Nitrospina sp. (assembly GCA_950072225.1). GTDB lineage: Bacteria > Nitrospinota > Nitrospinia > Nitrospinales > VA-1 > LS-NOB. The sequence goes on along the minus strand of CATMOP010000288.1, from coordinate 1,557 downwards.
ACCATAAAGGCTTTTCAAAATCTTTTGTTTTTCCTGGTAATTGGCCTGTAACCGTTCTTTCAGGTAGGTTTCATCCCGAAGATCACAGGTGCGGATTCCTGCCCGGGCGATTTTGTCGGCATAGGATGGGCCGATTCCTCTTCCCGTAGTGCCAATTTTCTGAAATCCGCCTCCGCTCTCCCGGCTTTGATCGCTTGTACCGTGATAAGGCATGATGATATTGGCCCGGTCACTGATAACCAGCCTGCCTTCCAGATCAATTCCGGCTTCATTCAACTGGCGCATTTCTTCCACCAAAGCCAGTGGATCCAACACCACTCCATTACCAATCACGCACAGTTTATTTTCATGGAAAATTCCGGATGGAATGAGATGCAGGACAAATTGTTTCTCATTGAAACAAATAGTATGCCCGGCGTTATGGCCTCCCTGATACCGGGCCACAACATCCACCTCTTCGGCGAGCAGGTCAATGATCTTACCTTTCCCCTCATCGCCCCACTGCATTCCCACTACCACCGCAACAGGCATGAATTTCTCCCGATAAACAACAAAATTAGATAATGTTTGGCCCAGCGGGGTATTATCCTCCCCCCCCAACACCTTGTCAACTGCTAGCCGCAGAGGCAATGAGCAATCACTTTTACTTGCAAACAAAAGTTTATCTCGGCTTAAAAAGCTATTGCCCAGTTTACTCCTTCGGGGCATGAAGGTGATGATGGAGATATCGCAGCCTCCCTTGCCAAGAGGCTGGCTTCAAACTGCACGCAAAGATGTTCGATCGCTTGACGGGCTATTACCCCTCCGGGGCACGCGTGATATTTCTTCATTAACCTTTATGCCCCGTGGTATTTCACCTTAACTTTCGTGCCCCGAAGCGGGTAGAAAGGGTAAAAGTTAAGGAAGAATATCACGTGCATACTGGCCCCACGCCCAGTGGTTAGAGGGTGAATCTTTTGAGGAATGATTTTATTTTTTCCAAGGGGACCATGGGGCCGATATCGATGCCAGGGCAGAACCCGCCGACCAGTTTCCACATGGGTTTGGAATCCATATTTTCCCTCCAGAACGGGTAGGACTGGCATTGTTTAGGTTTGGCGGGGTGGATGCCGCATCCCTGATCAGTCAAAAAGGAGCAGGGTGCGCCTTCTACCCCCACTTCGAGAACCCAATAACCCTCATCGCGGGTGAGGAAGGTTTTCTTAAATTCCGCCGGAGAGGTTTTCAAAAAATCGGCGGCTTTTCGGATATCTTCACGGTCAAAATTCACGATACCCGGTTTAATACAACACTTGAAACAATTGGCCTGACATTCAAAACGAATCGGTTCCTTTTCCCACCATTTAGCCATGTGGAGTGCCTCCACTAGCGACTGGCAATGTCTTTATACTGCGGACAAATGTTCTCGCGGCTTGATGAACCATTGCTATCTACCTCCATGGAAAATGGGCGGGAACACCCCAACCACTTTTTAAGCCGAGACAACTCTTTTCCCGCCAGATGAAGTTACGGCTCATTGGGTCCAGCGAGTTATGCTCTTCATTTATTTCATGCCCC
>CATMOP010000287.1 GCA_950072225.1 uncultured Nitrospina sp. | reverse complement strand
CGAAGCACGGGATATTTTACCCGGTCCATGCTTTGTACACCAGTGGTCAATAAAAAAGGGAAGCGGATCGGTGTCTGCCAGGTCTTGAACAAGCGGGAGGGGCCATTTACGGATGAGGATCAGAAAAGACTGGCGGCATTTACTTCTCAAATTTCTATGGCTATCGAAAATGCAAAATTGTTCAACGATGTCCAGAACGAGAAAAATTACAGCCTGGGGATGTTATCTTCCATGTCGAACGGTGTCATTACTGTAGATGAGGAGGGGAAGATCGTTACATGTAATCCGGCGGGGCTTAATATCCTGAAGATAGGAAAATTAAAAGAGATCATTGGAAAAGAGATCAAGGAATTGTTCACCGGTACTAATGCTTGGTTGGTGGAAAAGATTCAAAGAAAGGAAGTGCAGGATGTAGAAGATGATGACGATGATGAAGAAGGAAAAAAGGAGCCGAAAGAGGAAACATTCATGGATGTGGAACTGGAACTAGGCGGTGAGACTGTATCAGCGAATATAAGCGTTCTACCCTTGCTAGGATCGGAAAGCGAATCCCTAGGATCCCTCATAATGGTGGAGGATATCAGCAGCGAGAAGAGGATGAAGTCTACTATGTCCCGCTACATGGATCCAGGCCTTGCGGACAAACTGTTGAACGAATCGGAAGAAGACATTATGGGCGGGAAAGAAAGCATAGGAACCGTCCTATTCTCCGATGTGCGTAGTTTTACCACCCTCACCGAATCCCTAGGGGCCACCGGAACCGTCGCGCTTCTTAACGAATATTTCACCGTCATGGTTGATTGTATTACGGGAGAGGGCGGAATGCTGGACAAATTCATCGGTGATGCGATTATGGCTATTTTTGGAACACCGGTTGCCCATGATGACGATCCGGACAGGGGTGTCCGGGCTGCTATTAAAATGATGGAAGAATTATACATCCTAAATGACGCACGGACCAAAGCGGGGCAGATTGCCATTGATCACGGAATGGGTTTGAATACTGATACGATTGTCTCAGGAAATATCGGTTCACCGAAACGGATGGACTATACTGTCATAGGTGACGGTGTGAATCTGGCGGCACGCCTGGAGAGCGCCTGCAAACAGTATGGAGTGCGGATCATCATCAGCGAATATACGTTCGAAGGACTAAAGGCAACATACCGCACGAGAGAGATCGACAAGGTTATTGTAAAAGGAAAAACCCAGCCCGTGAGGATTTTTGAGGTGCTGGATTATCATAATAAGAATACCTTTCCAAATATGATAGAAGTACTTGGAAATTTCAACAACGGTGTGGAATATTATAAGGATAAGCGGTGGGATGATGCGAAGAAATTATTTCAGGAAGGATTGAAAGGAAATCCCGATGACCTCTGTTCAAAAATGTATGTGAAGCGATGCGACTACATGAAAAAGAATCCACCCAAGGGTGAGTGGGACGGTGTATGGGTCATGAAAACAAAGTAGGACTTTGATGGCAACCCGGGCACAAGGAAAGAAAATAAAAAAAGGGATCAAGAAAGACGCTAAGATCCACCTTCGGCAGGCTATTAAGATAGATCCTGACTTTTTGGATGCCCGCTATGAACTGGGATCTCTTCTTTTGTCTGAAGGAGAGCTTAAAGGTGCAGAAGAACAATTTAATAAAGTTGTCAAACTGGACAACAACCATGCTGAGGGTTATTATAAACTTGCCCTCATTAGTGCGGAAAACAGGAAAAACAAAAAAGCTAGGGACCTGTTTGAAAAAGCGGTCACCATAAAATTTGATGATACTAAAATCCAGTTTGATTACGGACTGTTCCTGAAAAAGCTGAAAAAATATGAAGAGGCTATAGAGCATTTCACCAAAGCTATTGAGGCAAACCAGAATTTTGCCGAGGCTTATTTTGAATTGGCCATGCTCCTAAAGGATCCGGAAGATTATGACCGGGCCAAAAAGAATTATGAGACAGCTATTGATATCAGGCCTGATTACGGAGATGCGAACTATTATCTGGGGAAACTAGTGATGACAGGTATACAAAAAGACAGCGACGGGACGCTGCTTTTCAAGCCAGAAACAGACTATGCTGTCACATGTTTTGAGAAGGTGTTGAAGATAGACGATACCTATTCCAAGGCTCACCTACGCCTGGGAATGATTTACGCAGACCGTGATGAGCATGATGAGGCCAATAAACATCTAAGGCTTGAGCTGAAGCTAAACACTCGATCTTCAAAAGCCCTGTATCATCTGGGGCTGGTCTCAAAAGCCCTGAGCAAAGAAAAAGAGGCCATTAAATTTTTAAAACAGTCCCTCACCCATTATTCAAAAAGCTATCTCACTCATTTTCATCTGGGACTTCTACTAAAGGAAAACCAGGATATTGATAAAGGGATCACTCACCTGAACAAATCAGTTGAACTGAACCAGGAATTCGATGAAGCCTATTACTACTTGGCACGATTCTCTGAAGAAAAGAAAGACCTTGAATCTGCCAAGGAGCACTACACGAAAGCCATTGCCCGGAATCATAAACACCGGGATGCTTATTATCACTTAGCACTGTTAATGAAAAAACTGAACGTTATGGAAGAGGCCAAGGCCTACATGGAAAAAGCCATTGAAACCGATCAGAATTTCACCAAAGGATATTATCACTTGGGACTTATCCTGAATGACCCCAGCAATTATGCCGATGCCCGGAAATGCTATCTCACTGCCATTGACATAGAGCCCTCCTTTTTAATGGCTCATTATCACTTGGCCAATCTGCTCAGTTCCGGGCAACGATTAAAAAAAGACGGAACTCTGGTCATCAGAAAGGAATTAAAACTGGCCAAGAAGCATTATATTGAATCTTTGAGGCTGGATCCGAAATTCCCTAAAATCCACTATCACATGGCCCTGCTCTTAGAGGAAGAAGAGAACCTTACGGATGCTGAGAACCACCTGTTAAAGGCTATTGAGCTAAATCCGGATTACGCCAAAGCCCACTACCGCTTGGCATTGCTTTTCAGAAACAGGGAAATGGCGTGAATAAGGTTCTGCATCATTTGCACCGGGCCGTTGAATGTGACCCCAGATTTGCCGACGCTTATGTAAGCTTGGCTAGGGAATACAAGAAAGATGAAGATCCGTCTCATTATACTAAATTTATAAAAAAAGCTATTAGCATAGACATGAAGCTGATAAGGGAATTAGAAAAACAACAGGTAGATTATGCTGGACAAAACCTTTTTGGCTTAGTTAGAAAAGTGTTTTTTCTTGAACTGGAACAGAAACGCCATTTATCCAACCTGCTTATTGAGTTGGGGCACTTCCATTTTGAAAACGGTGAAATCAAAAAAGCTCA
>CATMOP010000286.1 GCA_950072225.1 uncultured Nitrospina sp. | reverse complement strand
AAGTCCAAGAGGTGGGTGCATATGGTTGACCACAACATCTTGATCTCCGTCGTTGTCCAGATCCCCAAGTGCCATTCCGTGTGACACGCCGTTGAAATTGAAACCCCAAGATTGGCTAGTTTCAATGAAAGTTCGGTCACCCTGATTTTTATATGCGATGTTTGGAGTTTCTAGTTTTCCAAACCGTGTGTTGGAGCGTGCAATTGAATTAGGATTTTTTAATTGCGTTAGGTCTGCGTCATTGGCATTGCGTAAAGTGCCGTTCGTTAGTAAAAGATCCTCATAGCCATCCAGATCCACATCCAGAAAAACAGGTGACCATGACCAGCCTGAAGCAGACAATCCGGCCATGTTTGCCAATTCTGCAAAGGAACCGTCGCCGCGATTATTCAGCAGAGTGTTCCTCATGACTTGGTCTGCGTATTTGCCTTGGTTCACCAGGCGATCCGACAAGTCCTGAGCGGGAGCCTGTCGCTTGCGCAGATCCGAATCCCTGCTCAACATGTCCACCACAAACAAGTCCACATCCCCATCCCGGTCATAATCGGAGAAATCCACACCCATTGAACTTGCAGATGTCTTGCTGAGGTTTTTTGGATCCAACAATTTAAAGACTCCTCCCTGGTTGATCCAAAACCTGTCCGGAGTCCAAAAGTCATTACATACGTATAAATCTGGAAGGCCATCGTGATTGATGTCATGAAACGCCGCAGACAACCCCCAATCCAAGGGTGCATCACTTAACGGTTCACCTTGGGGAGTGAGGAACGTCCCCTCAGTCCAACTTGATTTCCTGAAAACAGCCTTCCCATCATTTAGAAACAGGAAATCAGCCTCCCCGTATTCCTTGACGATTCCTCCGGACACAACAAGACGGTTCCTGTACTGCGCCGGGATTACCAATTTGCCTCCAACACGCCTCAATGTAATCGAGCCCTCATCCCTAATATCTGAGGGCCGGTTGTTGGTGACATACAAATCCAGGGTCCCATTGCTGTCCACATCCGCCAAAGCCATGGTCATGGGTGCATACACTCCAGCCAGTCCTGAAGCCTGGGACATTTCCTGAAACACTCCACGCTGATTAATGAACATCCTGATTCCACGATCCACTGTCCCTACCAGCAAATCCAACCAGTCATCCCCGTTTAAATCCGCAAATACCGCTCCCCGGTGGCGGTGCCCCAGTTCTTTCAAGCCGGACGAGGAGGTGGCATCCGCAAAGGTCCAGTTGCCGTTGTTCTTGTACAAGACTGAATTGCCGTCGATGGCACACAGGAAAATGTCCGGCCATCCATCCCGGTCGTAATCTCCCACGGCAACCCCTGCACCGTTGTAGAGGACCCTGTTTTGGGACGCCTCCCATTCATCCACTTGGTTCACGAATTTAACCCCTGTTTTGTCGGGAGGCATTCTGTGAAACGTATTGGAAGTCCGACGAGTTTGGATATTCAGTTCGCTGGAAGAATATCCCATCCGGGAATTGTTAACGGAGGAATCGGCAGGGGCTCCCGTGATTTGGAAACCCAGACATAAAACGCACGAGGCCAGTCCAACAAAATTGCCGAGTCGATAATTATTGCAGGGCAAAAGATTCATCGACTAATACTCAATTCCCCACCCAAGGGAAGTGACTCTTCAATCCTTTTTCCTTTGGAAAACATTGGCGTAGGCTTGGATGGGCAGGTTCAACTGGCTGAATTGCTTGTGAGACGTCCTCACCAACAATGAGGTGGCCAGGTTTGGTTCAACGTGAAAACCCTTGGGGAAACTTATGGCGAATCTAATATACTTTCCGGGTTGCCTTTCTATGACCTCAACCGTGGGCCCCGCAATGTTCAGGCTGTGCCCCAAAATCTCAACAGGCTCCGTGGAGTTGACTGAAAGCCTGACGATCTTTCTGATGGGATTCTTCAGCTTTCCAGTCTTAAGAAAAACCCTTGAAGGACTGAACTCCATAGGAGGGGAAACTTTCGCGGTTGCCCTGATTAGAATGTTGGGCAATCCGGGGTAACTGGTGTCGATTTTGATCAATCCGCTGTTGATGCCAAACTCCATGGGGGGAACTGTCAGGACAATCAGGGTATACTTCCTCCCCTTTTCCTCAGTGATAAGTTTGGGCTGGAATTTAGGGTTGTCACATCGAGGTCGAGAAAGGATTACTTCCTCCGGTGCCTTGTTTAGAATACCCACCCTCAAATCTGTGTTGGAATCAATTGATTTAAGGGTGGGAAAATAGGCATAGGATGGCTTCAGTTCCAGCGGCGACCAAACTTGCCCCGTTATATGCAGGATTTTTCTTTTTTCTTTTTGGTTTGAGTAAATTGACAGTGTTCGATCTACCGAACCATGTAGTTCGCCCGTTTGCAATCTTGCACCAATAAGGCCCTTTTCATTGGGCGCCAGTCTGTCCGGCCAAGAGAGACCGTCCGTACAAATGGCGCAGGACGGGGAAACATCATATAGAAGCAAGTCACGCTTCCCCTTGTTTTGAATTTCAAAGCGAATCTCGACATCCTTGCCGGTGATTACCTTACCAAAATTGAACGTTTCCTTTTCCACAAAAAGAACAGGCGTGTCGTTCGTTTCCCCCAAAATGGTCACGCAAGAAATTACTAAAAGAAGAACCGAAGAAATGCGTCTGTTATTGACGTTTAATTTGTTAGACATGATTCCTGTAAAAGGCAACTTATGCGGAGCACTCACCAAGTAAGGCGGGCAAAGTGTCAGTCGCGATAGTGCGAGTCAATCTCAATAAAAAATTCGGTGTTTACTTCATTCTTTAATTCCATCACGATCCCTTCCACAAATGAAGCAGTTATACATAACAGTTTTGTTGTCCATTGTGGTTGTTGCCTGTGGAAAGAAAACCCAAAACATTGCCATCGGGAATGAAACCCTAAAAGAGGCGAAAGAATCCAAGACTCAACAGACTGAAGAACTTCTCCACCAACTCCATGATTCCATTCTGAAACAGACGAAAACCATCAAGGCCCTTGAATCCCAAGTCAACCATTTCAATTCTCGACTAATCCAGATAGAGGGAGCGCTAAAACAAAACTCTGTCAAAAAAGCAAAATCCAGCGAAGTTGAGTCTGCATCCATTTCAACTAAAGACAATCGCAAGCTCTACTTAAATAAAAAACCGGTCGGTTCTGAAGAGGGGCAAGTTGACGAAAAAAACAGCCCGAAGGCGAAACCCAAACCCAGCAGTAATGATTTATGGCAGGCTGCAAGTAATGGCGATTTAGAGGTAATCAACATACTTCACAAGGCTGGGAATTCGCTTGATGAAAAAGACGTGTCCGGTTGGACCCCCTTATTCTGGGGCGTTGCAGTGGATGG
>CATMOP010000285.1 GCA_950072225.1 uncultured Nitrospina sp. | reverse complement strand
CTCCGGGCAGGGAGCTACGGCCCATCGGGCCCAGCGAGTTATGCTCTTCATTAATTTCATGCCCCAGTTATATCCTCTTCATTAATCTTCGTGCCCCGCATGGGGTAGAATGGGGTATCACGCTGGGGGAAAAATTACCAGGTCATCGCGGTGGATCACTTCTTCGTAAAAAGATTCCTCCATCAAACTGCGCACGGCGGAGGTTTTCATCCCTTTGATACATTCGAGATCACGGGAATTGTAGTTGACCAGTCCACGGCCGATTTCTTTGCCCGATTCATCAAGGAGGGTCAGGGCGTTGCCAAACTTGAAATGGCCTTTCACCTTTATCAGTCCCGCAGGGAGGAGGCTTTTCCCCCTTTCCACCAAGGCTTTCCGGGCCCCTTCGTCAATGGTCAGGGTTCCGGCGGGTTTCAGGGTATGGGCGATCCAGTGTTTGCGATCGCGGATCTTGCCTTTTCCCGACCAGAATAATGTACCCACTTCTTTACCGGCAAAGATATTCTCGATGACCTTTTCGTCCAAGCCATTTACAACCAATGCAGGAATACCAAAGCTCATGGTTTTTTTTGCAGCCTGAACCTTGGTGACCATCCCTCCAACCGCCAAACGGTTTTTGCTTTTTCCCGCGATTCTTTCGATGTCTTCATTGACCTTGGAAACTTGTGAAATCAGTTGCGCTTTTTCAGTTCCCGACTTGTTTTTCAAGGAAGGGTCTCGGTCATACAATCCTTCAACATCAGAAAGAATGATTAATAATTGCGCATCCACCAGGCAGGCCACGGTTGCGGAAAGGGAATCGTTATCACCGATCTTGATCTCCTCAACGGTGACCGAATCGTTTTCATTGATAATGGGGATAACGCCCTTTTCCAGAAGCTCCTCGATGGTATGCTTGGCGTTGAGGTAGCGTCTGCGGTTTCCCAAGTCATCGTGGCTCAATAGTATCTGGGCAACCATCAGTCCTTTTTTTTCGAAAGCCTTCTCATAGGTATGCATCAGGAAACTCTGGCCGATGGCGGCACAGGCCTGCTTTTCAGGAACAGTTAAATTGGCCCGGCCAAATTCCAGGCGTTCCCGTCCCGCCATGATCGCGCCGGATGAGACCAGCACCACATCGTAGCCCTTATCACGAATGCCCTTTATTTTATGCGCATAATGCCGCACCCAGTCCAGGCTCAGGCCACACTCCAGTAATGAACGCCCCTTTTCCCGATTGGAAATTACACTGCTTCCAATCTTGATCACCACACGTTTAATATCTTTTAATATATCTTCGCGAACTGTCATTTTCTCTAGCCTGCGTATTGCAGGGGAATGTTTAACCCCCCTAGCCCTCCTTATCAGGAGGGAATCTGATCTTCCCCCTGGTAAGGGGGACCGAGAGGGTTGCTTTAAAACCGCAAGGGAAAATGTAACCTAAAATTCCAGCAAGGTCATCCCTTATTGTCAGAGTTTTTCAGGGTTTCGGTGATAAACCGGTTCAGAGCATTATAATAGCTGGGACCGCCCAGAATATACGTATCATTATGCCCGGCCCCTTCGATTGCGTAAAAAGTTTTAGGTTCCCCTGCATGGTCGAATAATTTGCGCCCGAGATCATAGGGAACGATCTCATCGCGCGTGCCATGCAGGAACAGTTTTGGAAGCTTCAGGTGAGGAACTTTCCCGATAGCATCCAACTTGGATCGAAGCGCCCATCCAAGGGGAATCAGCGGAAAAACTGTTCTCGACATATCCGATGCAGAGGTAAATACTGACTCAAGGATCAGGCCGCGTGCTGGGTTGTTCAAAGCGGTCTCAACCGCGCAAATACCACCTAAGGAACGCCCAAAAAGAAACAGGGCATCAATGGATACTCCATCCATTGTAAGAACCTTCTTATAAGCCGCCCGAGAATCCATATAGATTCCCTGTTCATCAGGTTCGCCTTCACTACGTCCGTAGCCTCGGTAATCAAATATAAAAATGTTCAGGTTGAGCGGTGCCAAACGCTGAATATTGTCCAGCCGGTGGCTGAGGTTACCGGCGTTGCCATGAAACCATAGCAGGGTCGCGATCGCATTCTGGGCGGGAATGAACCACCCATGCAGTTTTACTCCATCCTCCGCCGTAAAATAAATGTCCTGCGCCGGAACCCCCACAGACGCCGGATTCCAAAACCCCTCCGGATAGCGGGAGGGATAGAAAATAATTTTATTTTCAAAAATGAGCAGGAGTGCCGCGTAGGACAATATGAAGAAAACCAGCAGGCCGGCAGACTGAGTCCACGTCACTTTTTTAGACCGGGGAAAAATCGGTGGAGTACCTCCACAGTTAACTTGCAATAGCTTTTTACTGCTAACAACCCTACTCTCGGCTCAACGAGTTCCTGCTCATCTCCACCGGAAGTGTGGAAGGAAATGCAACAACCACTTTTTAAGCCGAGGCAACTCTTTTCTCGCCAACAAAAGTTACTGTTCATTTCCACTGGGCGTGCCCCGGTCAACTTGAGTAACCTTTATTTTGAGTCCATCCACCGAATCGACCCGGACCATTTGCCCTTCTGTTATCTCACCCTCACATTCGGCTTCCCACAGCTCACCGTGGACCTGGACTCGTCCTGCCGGATTTAGAGTTTCTTTCACCAGACCGGTTTCGCCAAGCATCCCTTCAGCCCCTCCCAGTTTTTTGAGGCTTCGGGTGCGGGTAGCGAAGACGATGATCCCTAACGACAAAACCACTGTCAGGCCTAACGTCGGATAAAGTATGGCACGGGAAATCTGCAAGGCAGGATCCTCACTGTCTATCAGCATGGTGGACCCGAGAAAAATCGAGATCACCCCGGAAACAGATAACAGGCCGTAGCTCATGATACTGATTTCAGCAATAAACAGAATCACTCCAAAAACAATCAGTAAAAGTCCAGCGTAGTTGATGGGCAAAGTCTGCATGGCATAGAGCGCGAGAATGAGGCTGATCGCGCCAATCACGCCGGGCAGAACCAGTCCGGGATTGGACAACTCAAAATAAAGACCCACCATCCCAAGCATCATGAGTATGTATGCTACGTTGGGATTAGAAATGAGGTCCAGAAATCTTTGCCGTGGGTTCATCTCATGATGAACGATTTGAAGATTTCCCGTCTTGAGGGTGACAGAGCCAGACGCGACTTGCACTTCCCTTCCATCAACAGCAAGCACCAGCGCCTTCACATCTGCGGCAACGAGATCAATCACATTGAGCCGCATGGCCTCTTCTGCCGATATGGAAACGCTCTTGACCACTGCCAGTTCCGCCCAATGCTCGTTGCGATTTCTAAGCTGTGCCAGGGAACGGATATAGGCGGCGGCATCGTTGACCACCTT
>CATMOP010000284.1 GCA_950072225.1 uncultured Nitrospina sp. | reverse complement strand
CAGTTGCTCAGGCGAAATCGTTACTGCACCGACGACCGATACACCCAGAAGAGTGAAGCATCCTTCGTCGCCAAGTTGACATGATGGCGCAACGTTTTCCGGACTTTCGAGACGCCCCCGCAGCAAGCTCGACAACGCGTGTGCTGGAATGGCCAATACAGATGATACCGTTATCATCGACGCAACTGCGAGCAGGCGAAAGCGAAGATTTTTCGTGCGCGCAGCTCGCAAGACCGTGTTCCATTTATTAGAGTATGAGACTCGTTCCTATTCGGAATTTGTGAATGCCATCTTAAATACCTGCGTTTCATATTAACTCGGTATTTAGAGCCGTGATGTCTAATAATACCCTGATATATATGGGGTTTATATAAGATGTTTCGATTTCTGGTTGCCAGTATTCTCAGCGCGTGCCTAGCGGCAAGTTTTCAGTTCGCGTGTGCGGATTCAGACTCCTGGCAACTCGCGGAAAGTCATGGTGTCGTTCGCGTCATGGTGCCTGGAACGGCTATCGCCAAGGCGCGGTCGGGCATGGAGCTTCCCACCGGAACATTGGTCACGACCGGCAAGACAGGCACGGCCACACTCGTACGAAATGACCAGCGCATCAATATCGCCTCCGAGAGCCGGCTGGTCCTGTCGGAAAACTCCGACGCAATGACCCGTATCCGTCAGGATGCTGGTTCAGCTGCATATGAAGTCGATCGCCGCAAGTCGAAACACTTTCGCGTTGACACTGCGCTCATCGCAGCTGTGGTGAAGGGTACGGTCTTCACGGTCTCAGCCAGCCCGGAAGCCGGTAGGGTACACGTGTCAAATGGCTTGGTAGAAGTGCGCTCGCAAGGCGCAGATAACTCTGTAGACGTACACCCCGGCGAAACGGCGTCCATCGTTCGCAGTGCGCCTGACGAAATCACCGTGCGTGGTCCGAAGGACGCATCCAACGGTGTTGAAGGCTTGAATGTACCTCCAATCGATTACGCAGAAGCCTCGGAAAACCTGCTTGAGCCTGTCGAAGCTGGCGTCGAAGCCGCGCAAGACCGGTCGAATGGCAATCAGGGGCTCGGAAACTCTGTGGCGAACACCGCTTCTGAGGGGAGTTCAGACGAGCACGCTGGCGGACCGAATGCCAACGCGGCAGCCGCAGCCTTCGCCGCCGCAACCAATGCTCGGAATGCCAGCCTGAATGGAAATGGCGCTGATAAAGGGAACGGGAATGGCAATGGAAACGGTGCCGAGAATGGAAACGGCAATGGTAACGGAAACGGTGCCGAGAATGGAAACGGCAATGGTAACGGAAACGGTGCCGAGAACGGAAACGGCAATGGTAACGGAAACGGTGCCGAGAACGGAAACGGCAATGGTAACGGAAACGGAGATGGGTCGGACGATTTCGACGGTGACGATGGTGATGATGGTGACGACGATCGGGACGACGACTAATCACTGTGTCCAAAAGTCCGAAACTCTCCGCTGTCTATGATCTTTTTTGGCGAATGCGCGGGTGCCTGATTGGCTGCCTGACCCTGGTGGTATTCTCTTTTTCCGGCGCTTCAGTATCCCTCGACAACAATCTCGCGTCTGCACGGATGAATGCGCTGTCGCTCGCGCCAAGCGGCACGGTCACGATCGTCACGATCGACGCTGAAAGCATCAGCAAGGCTGGCGAATGGCCATGGCCGCGCGAGCGTTTCGCACAGGCACTGGACAATCTGAACGCCGCCGGTGCTGGCATGATCGCCCTCGACGTGGATTTCAGCGCCCGGTCGTCACCGGAGGGCGATGCGGCACTGGTTCAGGCTGTCCAGGACAATGCGGGCTGGATCGCCCTGCCGGCTTTCCTCCAGCGGGATTACAGGCAGTCAAATACTCCGTTTGGTGAACTGGCAGAGAACGCCGTCATCGCAAGTGTGAATGTGGAGCTTTCCCGCGACGGGCGCCTGCGCAAGTATCGTCGCGGTTTTGTCCATGAAGGAAAGTACATTCCCACATTGGGAGGCCTTCTTGCCGGAGCGGAGCCCAGCGATACACGCGCATTCATGATCGACTATGGTATTGATGCAGACCAGATAGATACGATCAGCTTTGACGATGTCCTACACAATCGGTTTGATCCCAAATTGATCGCTGGCCGCAGCGTCGTCATCGGTGCCACGGCACTCGAACTGGGAGACCTGCTTTCTACTCCGCATTCCCCTGCCATGCCGGGCGTCTATGTGCATGCGCTGGGCTATGAGAGCCTTGTTCAAAACCGAGCCCTGACCAGCCCGTCCAAACTTCCAATGCTCATCCTCGGAATGGCGCTGCTCATGATAACCAGTGTGGTGGCAAGACATACGCCGCTGCGACAGCTGTTCGGCATCCATGTTCTTGTGATGTCTTCCGTTCTTGTCATTCCGTTCATCATACAGAATTTCTTTCCAATCAATACAATAAAAAAAGACGAAAAATTTCTTGATAAAAACAATCAATTTTCAAGAACCAAATATGAAAAATTCTTATTATCTAATAGTTTTAGCGCAGCCCTTTATGAAAAAAATTTAAAAAATGAAGTAACAAATAAATTATTATTTAATTATGTCAGTGGAGGAGTTTTCCCACCAAGTTTTTTAGTAAAAAATGTTTATGATTATCAAAATAAAAAACTTATTGTTCAAGCTATAAGTTTAAATTCTCTTTACAAAAAAGAACAAGATTTTGATGAAGCAAGTATAAAAAATTATATTGATGATAATAAAGATAATTTAAAAGAAGATTTTATTTCTATCAGATTTGCATCTATCAATCCATTATCACTTGTTGATTCAGAAGAATTTAATGAACTTTTTTTTGAAAAAATAGATGAAATAGAAAATTTAATAATAAATGGTTCTAACTACGAAAAAATAATAAAAAATTATAATTTAAATGTTACACCTATAAAGTCTATCAATAAGAACGGAGATAATGAAAATGGTATTCTTCAAGAAAATATAAGCCAAGATCTAGTAAGTAAAATTTTCGAATTAAAATTCAAAGAAGTTAATGATATTAATTTATTAGAATATGAAAACGAATTTGCACTTGTGATTATTGATGAAATTAAAAATTCTATTCCCAATATTGTCTCTAAAAAATTCAAAGAAAAAATAATAAAAGATTTAATCAACAGAGATATATTTGAATATAATGCAAAATTAATGGCAAAAATTAATACAAACTCTCTTGCAGAATCGGATTTTGTTCAACTAGCAAAGACAAGTCAGACGGATATTAGAGACATTTCGATAAATGGCATAAGAGACAATAATTTTTTCTCAACAAAATCCAATAAGCAAATATTTAATCTTCGTGAAAAAAGTTTCACATTAGTAAAT
>CATMOP010000283.1 GCA_950072225.1 uncultured Nitrospina sp. | reverse complement strand
ATGGCAAAAACTGGCCCGCGACGCTTTTGATCACCACACCAATAGAACAGTTGAATTGGAGTTTTCAGGGCGTTATTTTTCCATCACTTTTTCTCCTGTTGACGAACACAACTATGTAAACATCTATGGGTTTGATATTACCAAACGGAAACTGGCAGAAAATCACCTTTTCGACCATAACAACATATTAGGAAATCTCGTGGCGGGAAAACCATTCCAGGAAATACTGGACGGACTGACCCTGAAAGTAGAAAAATACAGCGAGGGTTTGTTAGGCTCAATCCTTGTTCTGGATAGGTCAAAAAAATTTCTTACCTACGGTTCCGCTCCCAGCCTGCCTGCGGAATATATTAGAAACACAAGCAAGATTTTTCTGGGCCCCAAACAGGGTTCGTGCGGTACTGCCGCTTTTTTAAAACGCACGATTGTGGTGGAAGACATTTCCCGAGATCCCCTTTGGAATGAATATAAGGAGATTGCTCTTAAATATAGCCTTAAAGCCTGTTGGTCCATCCCCATTTTGGATTTTGAGGAAAATGTGTTGGGCACCTTCGGCGTTTATTATACCCAACCGCGCAAGCCCACTCCGGCAGAGATGAGACTAATCGGGACTTCCGCCAATTTAGCGGCACTGGCAATACAAAATCTTAATGTGAAGGACGATTTAAAAAATTATGCTGAGGAACTGAAAAGAAGCAATAGTGACTTGAGCGACTTTGCCCATATCGCCTCGCATGATTTGCAGGAACCTTTAAGGAAAATATCCATATTCAGTGACCGCCTGCAGGAAGCCCAGTCCCATTTAAGCGAACAACACCGGGACTATCTCTCAAGAATGGGAAATGCCGCCCATCGAATGCAGGTACTTATTAATGACCTGCTTCAACTTTCTCAGATAACTGCCAAGGGAAAACCTTTCAAAAAAGTGGACCTGTCCGAAATTTCCCGTGAAGTCATCGAAGATCTTGAAACACGGCTCACGGAAACCCAAGGCAAGATCACCCTCGGCGACCTGCCCATTCTTGATGCCGACCCTTCCCAGATGCGTCAACTTTTGCAAAACCTTATTGAAAACGCCTTGAAGTACCACAAACCAGACATCCCCCCCGTTATCCATCTGGACTGGCAACCCAGCCAAAACGGGTGCTGGGAAATTTCTGTGCAAGATAACGGAATCGGGCTGGATGAAAAGTTCTCGGAGCGGATTTTCGTGCCCCTGGAAAGACTACACGGAAGGTCGGCTTATGAAGGAACGGGAATTGGCCTGGCTATCTGCAAGAAGATTGTTTCCCGGCATGGGGGAAGTATATCTGTAAAAAGCCAACTGGGAGAAGGGTCCACATTCACCATCACTCTTCCCAAGAGCCAACCCGCCCTCACCTAAACTTTTACAGACTGTTCAACCAGACTTTTTAGTAATTTTCGCCCAGGTGTCGCGGAGCGTTACGGTCCTGTTGAAAACCGGAACCCCAGGAGTGGAGCACTCATTATCCACGCAAAAATAGCCCAGCCGTAAAAACTGGAACCGGTCTCCCCCCACCGCGTCCTTCAAAAAGGGTTCAATAAACGCATCCTGGACAATCTCCAGAGAATCAGGATTCAAGCTTGATTTCAGGTCAGGGTATTCCTTTTCGTCTACTGGGTTTTCTTTGAGAAAAAGGTGGTTGTATAGTCTCACTTCGGCGCGCTCGGCATGGGCCGCAGTAAGCCAGTGCAGGGTGCCTTTCACCTTACGTCCTTCCTGGGAAGAGCCGCTTTTGGTTTCCGGGTCGTAAGTACAACGTAGCTCAAGCACCTCTCCCGTTTTTTCATCCTTAATCACCCGTTCACATTTGATAATGTACGCATGTTTCAACCGCACCTCCCTGCCCGGAGCGAGGCGGAAAAACTTTTTGGGAGGATCTTCCATAAAGTCATCCCGCTCAACATATAGAACCTGAGAAAAGGGAATTTTGCGTGATCCCGCTGAAGGGTCTTCCGGGTTGTTCTCGGCAGTCAGGTCTTCCATCTGATCTTCCGGGTAATTCTCAATCACCACTTTCAGGGGCCGGATCACCACCATCACCCGAGGTGCTGTCCGATTCAAATTTTCCCGCACGCAATGTTCCAGCAAAGCAAAATCTACCGTGCTGTTGCTTTTGGATACTCCGATCCGCTCACAAAAATCACGAATAGCCTCCGGGGGGTAACCCCTACGACGCATGCCCGATAAAGTTGGCATGCGCGGATCGTTCCATCCGTTCACATGCCCCTCTTCCACTAACTGCAAAAGCTTGCGCTTGCTCAGCAACGTGTAATTCAGGTTGAGGCGGGCAAATTCTATTTGCTGGGGACGATAGATATCCAGCTCTTTCAGGAACCAGTCATAAAGAGGCCGATGATCCTCAAACTCCAGGGTACAGATTGAGTGGGTGATCCGCTCCAGGGAATCCGATTGCCCGTGCGTGAAATCATACATGGGATAAATGCACCACTTATCTCCGGTACGGTGATGAGCCAATTTTAAAATTCGGTACATCACCGGATCCCGTAAATTCAGGTTGCCCGATGCCATGTCAATTTTGGCCCGCAAGACCCTTTCGCCTTCCGCAAACTCACTGGCCTGCATCCGTTCAAACAAATCCAGGTTTTCTTCCACCGGCCTGTCACGGTAGGGACTGTCCCGTCCCGGTTCGGAAAGCGTACCACGGTATTCACGAATTTGTTCCGGGCTCAACGCATCCACATATGCTTTGCCTTTCTCAATCAACCGGACCGCATATTCGTAGAGCTGATCAAAATTTTCTGACGAGTAATGCAATCGGTTTTCCCAATCAAACCCCAGCCATCGCACATCTTCCATAATGGCTTTTACATATTCTTCTTCTTCCTTGCTGGGGTTGGTGTCATCAAATCGCAAGTTACATTTTCCGGAATATTGCGCCGCCAGGCCGAAGTTCAGGCAAATGGACTTGGCATGGCCGATATGCAGATATCCGTTAGGTTCAGGAGGGAAACGGGTATGAACCCGCCCATCATATTTCCCGGTTTTTAAATCTTCCTCGATAATGTTCTGGATAAAATGGTTCGAGGATTCTGAATCGTCCATTTGCAAAATCTTTCCGCCAGCATAACGCTGGACTCAATCTGCACGTGATATTCTTCCCTCCAGCAGAGACGGAACCTTTTACTTCCTCTCCCTTGAAGGGAGAGGATTGAGGTGAGGGTGATTTAATAATACTTCAACCCACACACAGAAATACTCGTGCAATACACAGGCTAGTGGTATTTTAAGGTAAAAATAGTTTTCCCTAAATGTCAGATAATACGTTTGAATGACTAGTAATCTCAAATTTATAATTCTCCTGATTTTCATAAT
>CATMOP010000282.1 GCA_950072225.1 uncultured Nitrospina sp. | reverse complement strand
TTCAGACGTGTGCTCTTCCGATCTTCCCCGTTGTGTCATAACGAGCAGGATCAGATCTACCGCTTCTGCGCCGAATTGAAAGCCGAAACTTCCGCCAGCGGTATAAAGAAAAGCGGGAGCGCCCCATTCGCCGGTTCCTTGGGAGCGTACCGAGGCAATTCCTTTGCCGTATCTGGCGCCGACAAAAAATCCGGCTTTTACCATGGTGGGAAAGACAATAATTGCCTTGGCTTTGGAGATTAACTTGGCGGGAATCTTGTGGTCGGGAGAATTTCGGATTTCTTCCAGAACCAACTGCGCGGTTCTTAGCAATTTTCGTTGTTTGGCTCCATCGGGGGCCTGAGCCCAAATAGCGGAGGAGAAAAACAGGGTAAGAACGATACTTAGGGAGAGGGTTTTCATAGGAGCTCCGGTTAAATTTACTTTACCTACTATATATGAATTCAGTTGGACAATTCAACCTCGCTGAAAGGAAGAAAATCGGATTACAAGAAAGATGGTTTTAAATGAAGCAAAAATTTAATTTTGCGCTTTTTAAATTGTGCCCGTACCATGCACAGTCATGATAGTAAAGCGGGTGGAAAATTATCTAGGCAAAGAGGGAACTCTGTCTTCGCAGTTGGAAGGGTTCGAATACCGCGCCCAGCAAATGCATATGGCAGATGCGGTGGAAGAGGCGTTTGGCAATGCCAGACACTTGATTGTGGAGGCGGGAACTGGAACAGGAAAAAGCCTGGCCTACCTAATCCCGGCTATCTTATGGGCTGTGGAAAATAATAAGAAAGTGGTCATCTCGACTTATACCAAGACACTCCAGCAACAGATTCTTAATCACGATATCCCTTTCCTTCGCGACAAGCTGGGAATAAATTTTCGTTATGCCTTGTGCATGGGTAACGAAAACTATCTATCGCTCAGGAGGTTAAAACGGTCGGCCCAGGCAGGGCTGTTCACCCAAGCCAATGAGGAAAACCAATGGGAAAGCATTTTCAACTGGGCCGGGGAAACAGAGACTGGGTACCGGAGCGACCTCCCCTTTGAGGTTTTTCCCCAGGTGTGGGAAGAGGTGGGAAGGCAGAAAGACCTTTGTCTGGGGAAAAACTGCGAAACTCATTCGTCCTGCTTTTATTTCAAGGCGCGGAAAAAATGGTTCGGCGCGCACCTTTTAATTGTTAACCACCATTTGTTTTTTGCCAATGTTGCTAACGCCGGAGCGGTGCTTCCCGCTTTCGACGCGGTGGTATTTGACGAGGCACAGAATCTGGAAGAAGCGGCTACCCAGTTCCTGGGGTTGGAAATTTCTAATTCCAATTTATTTTATTTCCTGGACCGTCTTCATAACCCGCGTACCAAACGTGGGCTGTTGACCCGGATCGATCACGAATCTGTGCCCCATCTTCGCAAATTGGCGATGTCGGTACGCCAGGCGGTAGATGCTTTTTTTGATCACCTTCTGGAAGAGTATGGAAAGAACGACCGGGTCCTGCGGTTCTATAAACCGCCTGTAATCGACAACGGTGTTTATGTTCCGCTGGAAGCTCTACGGGAAGGATTGAAATCTTTGGAAGCGGGACTGCACTCGGAAGAGGATCGGGTGGATGTGTCAGCCGCCGCCGAGCGTTGCTTTGAGTTCAACAACACTCTTTCAGCCATCCTTAATCAGCATATGCGAGGATATGTCTACTGGATAGAAATCGTTAAAAGAAAACGCTTCCCCCGTGTGGTCTTGCGCGGGGTTCCCATTCATGTGGCGGAAGAACTGCACGAACAGGTGTTCGATAAAATTGACCGGGTGGTCATGACCTCCGCCACGCTGACCACTTCCAAGGGATTCGAATTTATTAAGGAACGCATTGGTTTTCAACCGGATGAAGAGTTGTTTTTGGATGCGCCCTTTGATTATTCCCGCCAGGCTCTGCTCTATGTTCCCGATGACCTCCCCGAGCCGGGTGATGAAACAGGTGTTTATGTGGAAGGTATTGCCAACAGGTGCCGGGAACTGGTGGCTGTTTCCGGTGGCAGAACATTTATCCTGTTTACCAATTATGCACTGCTCAATAAGGTTTATGAAAGGCTGGACGAATTGCAGTTCCAGTTTCCACTCATCCGGCAGGGGGACATGCCTACCGGCCTGATGATAAAAAAATTCAAGGAGAAACCCTCAGTGATTTTCGGAACCAACTCCTTCTGGCAAGGAGTGGATGTGCCCGGTGATGCGTTGCAAAGTGTTATCATTACCAAACTTCCCTTTGACGTCCCCAATGAACCGTTGACGGAAGCCCGCATTGAAGAACTGCGACAGCAACATATCGACCCCTTCAAACATTACCAGATTCCCAGAGCGATCATTCAGTTGAAACAGGGATTCGGCCGCTTGATTCGTAAAAAGACCGACAAGGGAGTGGTTTCTATTCTCGATTCCCGCATGAGGCGGCGCGACTATGGAAAACAGTTCATCGCTTCATTACCCCCCTGCCCGGTAACGACTCGATTAGATGATGTCCGAGACTTCTTCGCCGGCGAGCCGCCGGTGGCAACGGGCAACAAGGCTACGCCTTGAGGAAATGAGCAAGAACCTATTGAGCCGGATATATCTTTGCTAGCTATTGCTCTCTGGGTCCAGCGTCACGCTGGCCACGCCTAGTGGTCAGGTAAATGGCGAATATGTTGGACCCGACTGCGGCGAGAAGGATGAATATATCGAGTTTTTCGATACAGGCCATAACCAGCAGGAAATAGGTAAAATCGCGGTTGGCGAGTTGGTCTGCCAGATTAGTTTCGGAGATTTTTTCCTGTCCTACCGCCTGCTTTTTTTTACGATGTTACTGCTTAGAATCATAAACGCGACCAGACTGCCAAAAATCGCCAACCCTCCGTAGAGTATATATAGAAGATTTCCCGTCGCAAAAAACAAACCCATGCCAATGGAAAAAAAGACAAAAAAGTGAACGAGGTTATCGCAGCAGATATCGAACCGGGCACCCCAAGGTGTTTCCATAAATTTGAGCCGCGCAATTTCGCCATCGGTACAATCTCCCCAGGCGGAGAGCAGAAGCAGGAGTGCACCGGTTATGCCTAAAAAAAGGTGCCCTGATAAAAACACCATGCAGAGCCAAGACCGATCAGCAGGCTCAGAAAAGTGATTTCGTTAGGGGTTAAGGAGGTTTTTAAAAACAGGCGGTTCAATTGCCTGGAAATGAACCGTGTCACCAGCCTGTCCATCACGCTGTCATTACTCAGGCTTACGGATTTTAATAGACGCTCTTCTGCCGCACGAAAATCTCTTTTGTTGATTAGACGCGATGATTCACGTGGCGGAATGATTTTTATAATATTTTTTTGTGATGGTTGTTTAAGTGTGTCGGGAAAAAAATGAA
>CATMOP010000281.1 GCA_950072225.1 uncultured Nitrospina sp. | reverse complement strand
GAACCGGGATCTTTCAATGATCATACATCGGGTATTTTTCAGGGCGATAGCTGTTGCGGACCGGGGATATTTATCGATCAGGCTCATTTCCCCAAACAGATCCTTTTTACTCAGTTTGCGGACAAGAAACCGATTGCCCGAGGAATCTTCTCTGTAGATCCCGACTTTTCCGGATTCAATGATATAGGCGCAATTGCTGGACTGGCCTTCCAGAAAGATAATTTCATCTTTATTAAAAGTTATAAAGTAGTTATTCATGATGACCTAACCTTTCCCCGAGGGTATTACCGACGGGTCGCTGCGCCGGGCTTTCGGACCTTTCAGTTTATCCTTCAATAATTTTGTGGTTTGGCGTAATCGTTGCGACAAAACCCCCAGCAGAGGACCTAGTGTCAAAGGTTCGTTCTCCATTAAATAGTGAAGCGTCTTTGGGGTGATGACTGATAACTGGCAGTCTTCAAGAGCAAATGCCGTAGCGGTGCGAACGTCCTCATCTATCAAGGCCATTTCTCCGAAAATGGCATTCGTGCTCAATACAGCCAAAACCTTGTGTTTTCCATGAATATTATTTCCCGATATAATCGCGATCCTTCCCTCGTCAATCATGTAGGCGCAATCGCCCGGACTGCCTTCGGTGAAGATCAAATCATATTTTCTGTAATGGACCTTTTTCATGGAAACTCACCGTCCTTTTGTTAAATAAAATTTTTTTCCTTATTCAAAGCCATTAAATTGCGTGACGTCTGTCTGTGCCAGGAAGTTTGTATCCCAGCTTCAGAAATTTCATCGTTTCCCTCAATCTGTTAATCAGAATTTTCAGGATGGGCAACAGAGCTTCCGGATTTTCCTGAACCATGTTGTCAAAGGTTTTAGGGGTCAAGACATAAACCACCGAATCTTCCCGGGCCCGTGCTGTGGCAGAGCGCGGTTGACCGTCAATCAGGCCCATCTCTCCAAGAATTTCGTTCTCGCCTAGAATTCCCAACACTTTCTGTCCGCTAGCTGTATTTTCAAGAATTTCTATGGAACCCAAACTGATTATATAAGCGTCACCGCTTGGATTACCTTCATGGAAAACGACTTCTCCCTTATTAAATTTTTTTCTTAGACTCATCTTTTTCACCTGAACTTATCTAATTGTTGATCTGCACTTCTAATACTATATAAGCAATATACAGGCCAAAAATGGTTAATAATGGACTCTTTTTGTTTAATATATATAAATAAAGAGTTTATGGCGTGTTAAAATATTCTAATATCTTATAAATCTTTAATAATAGATAAAATTTACAATTTAAGACGAATAATGTATGAAATTTTATAAATTTAAGAGGGCTAAAACTGATTGATGGCTTCAATTAATTGATTAAGCCTGCCAAATGAAGATTTATCAAAATAAAAGGATAAGCGGGGAAGTTCGGGAAATTCATTATTCCGTAGTTCCTGCTTATGGGGTGGGGTGGGTTGCAGGGAGCCTTTCACAATAATATCCTGAAATTCTGTATTTAATCCTTTAACAAAATTAGGAGAAAGGGGGTTGGTGAGCCTCAGCACGGTCAGATCTCCGACATAGCGAAGGGAGTGGAAAACTTTATAATAGTTGAGAATCCGTTCTATGGCTTCCTGGGCCGAACGGGCTCTGTATACAAGGCTCAAATCATTTTTGGAGGCGAACCCCTGTTCAACTATAACTGAGCCTATAAAGTCCATCCAACGATCCCAGTAATTGTCATCTTTATGATCCAGGAGGACAATGGGGCGGGGCATGCACTTCCCAGTTTGAAACAGGGTGAGGTTCTCGAATCCCTCGTCCAGAGTTCCAAATCCTCCTGGCAAGAGGACGGTAGCAGAGGATTCCTTGATAAACATAAGTTTGCGGGTAAAAAAATACTTGAATTTCATAAGGTGGGGATCGTTATCAATATACGGATTGGCCGATTGCTCCGAAGGCAGTTTGATATTTAGCCCGAAGCTTTTTTCCCGCCCCGCGCCTCGGTTTGCCGCCTCCATAATTCCTCCTCCCGCCCCGGTTATGACCTGAAAATCCTGGTGGACCAACCCTTGTGCAAGCTCCATCGCCAGTTTATAATTGGGATGGGAATCGCTAACTCTGCTGGAACCAAAAACCGCGACCTTGCGCTTGCCACGAAACGGCAAAAACAGGGTTAAGGACTCACGCAGTTCTCGCAATGTTTTATGGATCAGCTTGTGATCAGCAAAATCCGGATTTTCCCTTCCTATAAGCGCAAGGTCGGTAAACATTTCTTCAAACATTCCCGTTTTGGCACCAGGACCCATCAGTTGTGAAAGTTCCCGGATCAAAGCCTCAACGCGGGGATGATTGAGATTCCTGCTTTTATCATTCATATTTGTCCTTTAATGAGGTACGGAAAAAATTTTTGCTATTCTCCAAACAGGAGGCGGCAGTTTAAAAGTATCTTGCAGATTCTAAAACAAAAAATAGTGGAAGCAAATATTTTCATACCCCGAGCAGAATTGCTACAATCAGCTGCTAGCCGCAGGGGCAACGTGCAATGGTTCGTAAAAGCCAAGAGAATGTTTGCCCGCAAAATAAATATAGGCCAATATCCACTGGGCGAGGACCGGGGCTAGGGCTCCTTCGCAGGGGTTACAACGGGGCAATAACTCGTTGAGCCGAGAGACCCGTTTGTCAGCCAATTAAAGTTATTGCTAGTCGGCCCCACGCCGGGGTGGTGGAAGGAATTTATTATGAACGATAAGGTACTTATTATTGCTATTTTCAGCCTACTGGGGATCGGTATTCTCTCCGTATTTTACATCGCTGTGCCGTGGTTAGTGAATTACGCCCTGCCAAACTGGAGGGATTCGCTTCTGGATAGTGGGATTGTAATGATAGCCATAGGTCTTTTTGTATATGGATTTTATATGAATACCAGAATGCATTGAGTAAACGGATTTCCTGCCATGGACGAGAAAAAACTGATATTCATACTTGCCGGAATTCTGATTTTTGGTTTTTTCTCCCTGTTTTATCTTATTGTTCCCTGGTTCAACTGGGGACGCCCTTCGGACTGGGGACCAGTGGCCATCGATAACCTCCTTATGGGCCTGATTGGTGCCGCGATTGCTTATGGAATTTATATAGGGTCAAAAACCATGTAGAGAATTATTAGAGCATTTCGAAATATTGCTTTTGTCCATGAGCCCCTTAGCAGGGGAGGCCAATAGCAAGGGCTTTTTGGGCCGAGATAACTCTTTGCCGACCAGAAAAAGTGATTGCTCATTGGCCCCACGCCGAGTGGCCCTTATAAAATAAGGGCCTGCGAGTTGCCGTAGAGAAAATAACCGAATTAGTTTGCTAAATCCCACCTATGCCTCAAAGCGCTTGATCCTGAAA
>CATMOP010000280.1 GCA_950072225.1 uncultured Nitrospina sp. | reverse complement strand
ATCTTTCCTCCGTGGCTGACCACGACTTTTTTGCAAATAGCAAGGCCCATACCGGTCCCTTCTATCTGCGGATTGAGCCGCTCAAAAGGCTGAAAAACAAGGTCTGCATACTCATTCTTGATTCCTATGCCATTATCTTCCACGGAAATCTTTATAAACCCCTCTTCCTCCCTAGTGGATGAAATTTTCACCACAGGAGGAACATTTTCCTTCCTGTATTTGAGAGAATTGGAAATGAGGTTTTGAAACAACTGAACCATTTGAATCTTATTTGCTTCAATGATCGGGAACGGCTCAAACTGAATCTTGCCCTTTGTTTCCATAACCTCGAACGACAAATTAGCCATTACCTCGTCCAACACATCGTTCAAGTTGACTCTTTCAAAAGTAAAGGAATGACCTGCCAATCTGGAATATGCCAGAATATCGTCCATCAACAATCTCATTCTCTTTCCGGAATTAATTATTTTATCCAGCAAAAATTTGTCGTTTTCCGAGAAACGGACACTATTTTCAAGCAATGCCCCGGCAAAGTTTATGATCTTTCTAACCGGGGCCATCAAATCGTGAGAGGCTATTGTGGCGAAACTTTCCAGGTCCTGGTTACTTTGTCTCAATTCCGCCAATTTAACATTCAGATAGGCATGCATTCTAACTTGTTCCTCATGAGCATCTTTCAATTCCGCCTCATCCTGTTTGATTTGCAGGTTACGCTTTAACAATTCTTGATTGGCATCATTCAATTCCTTCAGTTTAATATTCAGAGCCCTTTCCAGTTTCTTACTCTCAGTGGCATCTTCCCAACTAACCACATAAGCTTCTAACTGGCCTGTTTCATCGCAGACTGCATTAATAACAGTCCTTAAAATAATATCTCCGAATTCAAAATCCGCCTCATGAGGAAGAGCGGAGGGGTTTCTTAAAATGGATTCCACCTTTTTAGGGTCCCCGTGAAACCGGCGAATGGAACCTCCCTGCATATCATCGACATTTAGCTGAAACACTTCCTGAATTTTTGGCTCAATCGCTTCCAAGGTCTTCCTGGCATGGGCATTCATATAGACAAGATTAAAATCCTTATCCGCAACAAAAACATTCGCCTGTAAATTTTCAATACAGGAATGCAGATCGGTAGGGGTTTTAATCAAAATCTATTCCTCCTCACATATTGATTACGCCATCCACCTAAATTTATCTTTTTCCAAAATGGCAAAAGCAAAAAAGCACTGTACAAAAATTTAAGACTGGCATTATAGTATGATTTTTAAAAAAATCTATTAAATTGCAGTTTTTCAATAGTTTCCGCTTGTCCTGATATTTCCGACAAGCATATCTTGAGGGGAGGGAATGATTTATTTTTTTTAATTTTCGGCCTGTTATTTCATTTTTTTTAATTCCACCTAAACACTTGAGCCGAACCATGCCAACCGGTATGATCACGTTCATGAACTCCGAAATACAATCAGCATATCTGGCTGCAGAAGGGTTTCTCGAACCTCTGCAGAAGGAACTGGATGGGGTGATTGCGGTTCACGGTCGGTTGATTCTCTCCAGCCAGCCGGTAAAAGAGGCTTACTGGGCACAGAATATCTGGCGCAATCTGCGGACCCTTCATATCGACTCAATCAATGACGCGGCAAAACAACTGAAAGCCATTCAACGAAACTGGTGCCTGTATTCCTATCACTTGCACCGCAGGGCAAAACTGATTCTAGAAAAACTGCCGCCGGTGAAATGCACGCCTTTGAGTTTTCCTTCGCCCTTACCGACTTCTCCGCTCGGGAGCTTCACCCTTCTAGATGAAAATACCCTACTCGCATCGGCAGAATGTTCGAGTCCGTTCCCAAATGGCGAAGTGCGTTTTGTAGAAGACAAGGACGGTCCGCCCAACCGTGCTTATTTAAAACTGTACGAAGCCCTGACCTTGGCAGGCACCCAACCGCAATCAGGGGAATTTTGCATCGACGTGGGAGGCAGTCCGGGAGGGTGGACCTGGGTGATAAACCAATGCGGTGCAGAGGTTTTAAGCATCGACCGTTCCCCGCTTTCTGCATTGGTCGCCGGATTGAAAGGCGTGTCGTTCCAGAAACGGGATGCTTTCACGCTATTGCCGGAGGAGTTCCAGGCACAGGACCGCCGTATTGACTGGCTGTTCTCGGATGTGATCTGTTATCCGGAAAAACTTTATGAATGGATCAGGCAGTGGGTGGAATCTGGAATTTGCAAGAACTTCATCTGCACCATTAAATTCAAAGGAGGGCCAGATCTTTCGATCGTCGATAAATTTGCCGCCATTCCCAACAGCCGGGTCCTGCATCTGTTTCATAACAAAAATGAACTGACATGGTCCAAAATCAGTTCGCTATCTTCTTCAGATCTTTAGCGGCTTGCAGAATATCGGGTTTATTTAAAGATTGTGCTAAGGCTACAGCTTCATCAAGACAAACTTTAAATTGCTCACGGTTCCCTACCACCCAGTACAAGGCGCATATGGAAAACAGCGGTTGCAAAATTTTTAAAGGTTTTTGAAGCTCCCGTCCCAAACGCACCCGATTCTGTAAAGTGGCAATGCCCCGGTCAAACGCTCCATATAAAGATACAAAACGTTGTTCCACTTTCTTCTCGCCATTTTGCCCCAAAGCGTCTTTTAAAATTTCCAGTGCCTTTTCCCATTCGCATTTTCTCCAGAATGTAATGCCCACTATGGAGAGGATGGCAGCAATGCCTTGCTTATCATCGATCTCTTTAAATAAAGTTAACCCTTCCTCAAAATGACTGAGGGCTTTTTGCAATTGTGCTTTTTCCCAGTAGGCGGTTCCCAAAGCAGTTTTTACCACTGCAAGCAGACCTGCATCTTTCTGGACATCTGGTAAAACCTTATTCAGACAAGTGATGGCAGCCTCATACTTTCTCACCTGCTGGCAGGCATTGGCGAGTTCAACAGCCTTTTCCACCGTCTCCACTCTATTGCCTTTTAACCGAATGGCTTCAAAGCCTTCCTGCAGTTGTATTAAATTCATTTTGACCTGACATTTAATAGGGAACTTTTTGCTACATCCATCATCTAAATGATGAACAGGTTGTTTTTAAGATGCAAAAAACCGATAGGCGAATTTAACTTTTTTTAATTGTGATAAAAGGACCATCCCCTATGTTTAAAGAACTTGACCCGCACAAGGCGCAGGAAATGGTTGAAGAAGGCTCTGTGAACGTGATCGACATTCGCGACCCTGGGTCCTACTCCGCTGGCCATATCCCCAGCGCGGTTTCTCTGAATGACACAAATGTTAAAGGGTACATCGAATCCGCCGACAAAGAAAAACCCCTGATTGTTTACTGCTACCACGGTATCACCAGCCGTGGTGCCGCCGAATACCTCCAGCAAAATGGATTCAAAGAGGTCTATAGC
>CATMOP010000279.1 GCA_950072225.1 uncultured Nitrospina sp. | reverse complement strand
GATCCGGACGTAACTCATGGAGCCGAAATAAGCGTCACTGTCCGGCGTGGAATTCCGGGAGCAGGGGTTGTTTTTAAAGCAGGTTCCGGGGGGGGAATCTCCATCGCGGGTTAGCAGTGATCACAGTTGGATTGATGAAACTTCCGTGAATTTTGAGACTAACGAAAGTGACTCCTATGCCTTAGAAGAAGGCCTCCAGATTCGTGAAAAAAATGGTGATGGGGAAGTGGTTGTAATTAGCATGGGTCCGGAAGGACGAACTCAAAAAGTCATTCGTGAAGCTCTTGCCAAGGGAGCTGACCGGGGCGTCCACATTACGGAAGAAGGTCCTCCGGAAACAGATCCTCTCCGCACCGCAGGTGTATTTGCGAAAGCATTACAGGAGGAGCAGTTTGACCTTATTCTGTCTGGTCTTCAGTCCTTGGATCTAGGAATGGGGCAAACCGGTGTGATACTGGGCGAATTATTAGGAATGTCGTCTGCCACATTGGTTATGGAAACAGAGGTAGGTGAAAATTCTATTCGGGTCAAACGTGAACTGGAATCGGGATGGTTTCAATGGGTAACTCTTTCTCTTCCTGCATGTTTGTCCATTCAGTCCGGGATAAACCATCCTCGCTATCCTTCCTTGAAGGGGATTATGGGTGCGAAAAAGAAAGAAATAAAAACCCTGTCAAAAGCGGAAATAATTGAAAGTGATGTGAACCAGTCTATCACCCGTGTTTACAGCATGCAAAAGGCAAAGAAGACGGAAATGATCACTGGAGATATAGATCAGCAAATTACCCGGCTGGTAGAAGCATTGCGAACAGAAATCAAGGTATTGTAAGAGGGGACTGGTGGACATACTTGTAGCGCTAGAAAATAATTCAGGATCGATTCACCGCATGAGCTTAGAGGCTCTTGCTGCAGGACAGAAACTTGCGTCCGAAATGAATCTGTCTCTTTCAATGTTAGCGATGGGTAAAAACGGGGGAGACCTAGCAGAGAATGCAGGAAAGTTCAATGCTGAGGAAGTGTTATTATTGGAGAATCCTCTCCTGGATAATTATTCATCCGATGGATATTCCCAGGCTATTACATCCGTTTTGGAACAGGAGAAGCCCCGCTTTGTTTTTATGGGGCATACGTACATGGTCAGGGATTTTTTACCCCGGGTCAGTGCCCGGCTTCGAATTCCTTTCATCAGTGACGTGATTCAATTTCGGATTGATGATGGAACTCCCGTATTTACAAAGCAGGTCTTTAATGCAAAATTAGCTGCCGATATTGTGTCTCAATCCAAAGGTACTACACTGGTCAGCTTTCAATCTGCTGCGTATCAATCTGACCAGGCGGAAGCTGGAGCAGCAACGATACGATCGATCTCAATTGAGATGGACAGCTCAGCTATAAAGACGCAATCAGAAGAACCCTTTAAAGAGGAGGCAGGAGGAGTTGACCTGACGAATGCAGAAATAATTGTTTCTATTGGCAGGGGGATCGGGAAAGAAGAAAACTTGCCAATTGTAAAGGCTCTTGCGGATGCATTAGGAGCTGAATTGGGTTCTTCCCGTCCAATCGTTGATTCCGGTTGGCTTGAACCGTCCAGACAAATTGGAAGCTCCGGACAGAATGTAGCCCCGAAACTTTATCTTGCTTTGGGAATTTCTGGGGCAATCCAGCATGTGGTTGGGATGAAAGGATCAAAAAATATTGTAGCAGTAAATAAGGATTCTGAAGCGCCGATCTTTGAGATTGCAGACTATGGAATTGTTGGTGATATCCTTGAAATTATTCCGAAACTTTCGGAAGCTATTCAAGCCGCAAAAAATTAATGTCTGAAAGGGAAGTCCTTGAACTGGATGTTCTGTTTGTAGGTGCAGGTCCTGCCAGTTTAGCTGGTGCGATCCATCTGCAAAGCCTGCTGAAAGAATCGGGTCAGGAAGCCAGCATTGCAATTTTAGAAAAAGCTGGAGAGATCGGCGCGCACTCGCTGTCTGGCGCTATTGTTGATCCTCGTACACTAAAGGAACTATTTCCTGATTTCGACCAACAGAACATTCCGTTTGAATCTGAGGTGACTGAAGAGCATCTCTATTACTTAACTAAAGCAAAAAAGTTTTCATTCCCGTTTATTCCTTCGCCCATGAGTCATCATGGCTGTTATATAAGTTCCCTCGGCAAATTGACACGCTGGTTAGGAGAAAAATGTGAGAATGAGGGCATTGATATTTTCTGTGGTTTTTCTGGAACGGAGCTTATTTATGAGGGAGACCAGGTAATTGGTGTCCGGACAGGGGACAGGGGGATTGACAAAAACGGTGAGCAAAAATCCCAATATGAAGCCGGAGCAGAAATTCATGCGAAAGTTGTTATCCTTGGTGAAGGCACCAGAGGGAATTTGACAAAAAAACTCATTCAGCGTCATGATCTCATGAATGGAAAAAATCCACAGGTATGGGCGATTGGAGTCAAAGAGCTTTGGAAGATGCCCACGGGGTCCGTCCATCCGGGATATGTGGCACACACTATGGGTTTTCCACTTGGGCATAATATTTTTGGCGGGGCATTTTTATATGGTATGCAGGATGACATCTGGGATTTAGGATTGGTCGTTGGCTTGGATTATTCAAATCCAGCAGTGGATTCTCACCATGAACTTCAACTGCTTAAGACCCACCCTTGGGTGAAATCGGTCCTGAATGGAGGTGAATTGATTTCCTATGGTGCAAAATCCCTGCCGGAAGGGGGCTGGTTTTCCATTCCAAAATTGACTGTCAATGGCGCCATGCTCATTGGTGATTCCGCCGGTTTTATGAATGGACAAAGATTAAAAGGAATTCATCTTGCAATGAAATCCGGGATGCTGGCTGCTGAAACAATTGCTGATGCAATCAAAGAAAATAATTTTTCTGATGAAAAACTTTCCGATTTTGAGAACAGGGTAGATTCAAGCTGGCTGAAAGATGAACTATGGAAGGTTCGCAATTTTCACCAGGCGTTTGACCACGGATTATTTGGAGGGCTCATAAATGCCGGAATGGGACTGGTTACAGGAGGAAGAGGCTGGGGATTTAAAAACCGACTGTCCAGTGAATCGGGACATCTAAGGATGGAGAAAGGCAAAATTGAAAACCGGTATAACGAATTAAGTTTTGATGGAAAATATCTGTTTGATAAAGTAACTGACGTCTACCATTCTGCTACAGCCCATGAGGAAGATCAAATTCCACATTTGCATGTTCGTGATCCGGATGTCTGTATAACAAAATGCTCAGAGGAATTTGGGAATCCATGTGAAAATTTTTGCCCTGCTGATGTCTATGAAATGGTTGGAGAAGGAGAAACCAGAAAACTTCAAATCAATTTTTCGAACTGTGTTCATTGTAAAACCTGTGATATTATGGATCCTTACCAGATCATTGACTGGGTCCCGCCCG
>CATMOP010000278.1 GCA_950072225.1 uncultured Nitrospina sp. | reverse complement strand
CCGACAAAATGCCCAACCTTAAATCCCTTCGACTGGCTTGGAATGAGATTGGACCCGAAGGAACCCGGCATTTGGCCGAATCCCCCAATATGGGAAGTTTGACTTCCCTGGCGCTGTCAGAAAACCAGATCGGTGATGAGGGGTTGAAATACTTGGCTAAGGCCAAGTCCTTGAGCAGTCTGGAGATCATTGATCTCAGGAAAAACCAGATTACAGATTTGGGGGCTGAGGCATTATCCAAAAGTAAATGCCTGCCGAAATTGCAAACCATAGACCTTACCGATAATTCGTTAACGGAAAAGGGCATGAATGCCTTGGCGGAATTTAAAGTCTTTAACCTCATCCGTGCTCGACTCAATGAAGATGGGACCAAACTGGACCTCAGCAATCTGGGTTTCGGAGATGTGGAATGCAGATGTATCGCTGAATGTGAAGAGTTGAAGGACTTGACCCATCTTTATCTGGAACTAAATAAAATCACAGAACAAGGCATGGCCCTTCTTGCAAGCAGTGAATATTTGCAAAACGTTACTCTACTGTCTCTTGACCGTAACAAAATTGGCGATAAAGGTTTTATCAGTATTATTAAGTCAGAAACCTTCCAGAACCTTCAGGTTCTGATGGTAGAAAATGCTGGTATTACTGATGAAGGAATCAAAGCCCTCTGTGAAGAGGAGTGTATGAAAAATCTGCTTCGCCTCTATATCGAGGAAAATAATACCACGGAAGAAGGATTTGAACTGATGGCCGAACCCGAGCACCTGCAACAGCTCGAATATCCAGAATTCGAGCGTGAAGAGGAAATAGAAGAAGAGGAAGAGGAAGAAGAAGAATTCGAAGATGTTGAAGACATCGAAGAAATTGAGGAAGAAGACCTCGATGAAACCGAATACGAGAACCGCTAGCTACTAGGCGTAGGATCAGTATGTTTACTCTTTCTGGTCAGCAAAGAGTTATCTCGGCTGAAAAAGGCTGTGCTATCTGTTTCCCCGTCAAGGGCGCAACGACATTGCTTTTGCTTGACGGGAACTGACCCATTGCCAGCGGCGGCTCGCCGCTACCAGGAGGTACGCCAGAGTTCCTTGGAGCTTTTCATTTTGAAGATTTCGTTGATCTTAGTGATGAAAGATTCGTTTGTGAAGGTTTTGGTGTATTCATCCCCGGCAGTTTTATAAGGGTTCCACGACATGACCATTCTTTCGATGAACATTTCTTCCAGGGGAACGTGGGTGATTTTCTGGATGATATTGGTTTCGGAATCCACCAGGATCGCGACCATGTTGTGATCCTTCTTGGCATACAGGGCTTCAACAAAGCCGGGTGCTTCCTTTTCCTGCTGAGCCGGATTGCAAGGGGTTTCTAGTAGCCAGTCTTCACTGCCAACGGCGAATATGGGGATGGAGGGGAACTCCGACTCTGCTATCAGTTTGGCTCTCCATTTCCCGCTAAATGCCTTGATTTGCGCTTCAGAGGGGTGGGGCAGAGAAGCGACCAGCAGCATATCGCCATTGGGAGAAAAGGAAAGGCCGCCTCCTTGGCCCTCAATGGGTAAGGGACAGGGCTTGCCTTCTTCGAAGCTTATGGTTTGGCTCATTTCATTCATAGCAAAAACTCAAAATTCACAGTTGAAAAAGGATTATTCTGGAGAAGTTGAATTAAATTGTCAACCCCTAGGGATCTATGATGCGTTGGGAATAAAAAAGGTTCAATCCAACTCCATTCATTAAACCGGTTGAGTTCTTCGTAGGGTTCGGTTAATCTTACCGGTTTAAATCCTTTTAATAAAGAAAACTATTTGACGTAATAATGATTACGACCCTGATTGCCCATGCCTGCCTGTTGATCCAGTCGCGCGATACCACATTGTTGACGGACCCGGTATTTTTTGACTATTTATGGGAAGAATGCAATGTCCATTGCCCGAGCATAGACCTTGATCTGGCGAAACTCCCCAAGGTGGATATTTTAAATACCCCCCACCGGCATCAAGACCATTTTGATATCCGCACCTTGGCCTACCTTGCAGGAGATACAGGCATTCTGGCTCCAGACGTGGTGGTGCTGGCTCCGCGTGATGAGATTCTGCTGGACGTCCTGAAAGAACTGGAATTCAAAAACGTTGTCGTGGTGGAGGATTTCAAAACGTTGGAGATCAAGGGACTGACGTTGACTCACACACCCTCCCTGAACAAACAGGATTATTTTCCGGAACACGGTCTGTTGGTTCATGACGGCGAAGTGACCCTCTGGAATCAGGTCGATACCATCATCTCGCCTGATATCATCAAGTATATGCAGCGTTTGTACGGTCAGTTGGATTTTGCTCATGTTCGTTACCTGCCTCTTTTGGAAGGGAATTTTTGTTTTCATAATCCTTTGGAATTGCCGATGGAGGAATACAGCTCTTACCTTAAAGCTGCTTCTGCCTGCAGGCCAAAATTTGCGGTGCCGGGTTCCGCCGGGTTTAAATACCGGGACGAATTCAGGTTTCTTAATCAATATTCCTTTCCTACTACTCAGGAACAGTTTTTAAGGGATTTGGCGGATTTTTGTCCGGAAATTAAAGGTGGCGTGTTTAACCCCGGTGACAGGGCGGTTATAACTCGGGAGGGGGTGGAGATCCAAAAAGCCGCTGCAGAATTTGTAAAGATTAAAGAGAATGATGGGTATGAAATAGAGTTCAAACCTGTGTCCGAGGTGCCACCTATTCGTACCCTGACGCAGGATAAAACTCAGCACGAAAAAGAATGGCAGGCGGTTGTCGATTTTATAGAGAACCGGTTGGTCGGGTTGCTGGTCGAGAAAAAAGCCGTGCAAAGCTGGGTGGAATGGAAGGTGGTCTATCAACTGGAAGTTTTTGGGCAGGACGGTTCCGAAATATGGTGCCTGGATTTTGCTGGAGAGAATGCGGATATTATCAAGGGACGTATTGGGAAAATCAATCTCTATGAAGGCATAGCCTGTTCTGAGTTTTATAACCTGATTCAAAATGAAACCAGTTGGGACTATGTCGGGATCAATGGACAGTATCGCACCTTTAAAGATATTTATAGGATTCGATTGGGAGAGTTTGAGCACTGGACCGGAACAGAAAAAAAGTTTCCTCAGCCTTTGACCGAAGTGTTCCCCGCTGGACAAGAGATGGATCGAGCAAAATTCATGCGCGATGTTAAACGTTGGAAAGGTAACGTTTAATCCCAGCGATCTGAGGAAGGCTCAATCCGCAAGGATTGCCATTGACAGGTTGGGGGGCAGGGGAGTAGAATTCTAATCTTCAAAATAACAAGTAGTTATGAAAATTGCATGGCGGTGTAGCTCAGGTGGTTAGAGCATACGGCTCATATCCGTAGTGTCGGCGGTTCAACTCCGTCCACCGCTACCATTTCAGTGTAAGAAGAAAAAGGAATTACGGGATTATCCGTAGTTCCTTTTTTT
>CATMOP010000277.1 GCA_950072225.1 uncultured Nitrospina sp. | reverse complement strand
GGAGCCATGTGGGCGGTGAAGGGGCGGGCCGGAGATGCCGTTTGCGAGCAGTCGAACCGCATGCCAAAGTCCTTGTCGAGCACCCGGTCTTCATAGCAATAAGGCCAGCCATAATGTTTGCCCCTGTGGATAATGTTGAGTTCCTCTTCAGGGTGATGGTCGCCAAGCATGTCGCGTCCGTTGTTCACTCCCCATAGTTCCCCGGAATAAGGTGAGAACTCTATCCCTACCGAGTTTCGTAATCCCTCGGCAAAAATTTCTCCACCGGTACCGTCGAGGTTGTAATGCGAAATCGCCGCGCGAATTTTATGTTCTTCCATGCAGACGTTGCACGAGGAACCGACGGAGAGGTACAATCTACCCTCTTTGATTTTAATCGTGCGGGTGAAGTGTCCGCCGCCGGGAAGGTTGCCTATGATGATCTCTGGCCGGCCATATGTGAAAGGTTTGCCGATCCGCTTCATGCGGACGACCTGGGTTTCTTCCGCAACATAAAGGTAGTAGTCCGACTTCAGCCTGGCAAAGGCAAGCCCATGCGGTGCCTGGCGGCCATTGAGGATATTGACCGCTCGATCTGCCTCGCCGTCGCCGTTTGAATCAGGAAGGGCGACCACTTTGCCCTCCCGCGTCTGGCTCAAAAAAAGGATTCCCTGATCGTCGAACGCCATGTGGCGGGCTCTCGCGACATCGGCGGCGAAAATGTCGATCCGTATTCCCTCGACGAGTTGCAGTCTTTTCAGTTTGTCGCGATATTCATCTTTTCCAGCCGAGGAAATTCCATTCAAGGGTCCAAAAACCAATAAAAATGCTATAAAGTTAACGATGACCGGAAAGGAGTTGAACTTTCCTGAAATATTGGTTTTTGGATGGGCACGCGCAAGCTTCATATCTGTAACCCGGTAAAATTTAATGTTGACCTGCCCAAATAAGTTGTACCACTTTTAAAGTTATAATTTTCCTTATTAATCTGAACCCAACCTCCACGATACATTTACCATATAATTCATGAATTGCTACCTATTTTGCTGCAGCCAGGTAAACCCATGACACGCCACCGAAAAGAGTAAAAGGCTGGCCGGGCTCGAAGTAGCGCCCGCCTGTCGCGTTGATTCTTGTGTTGGCATTGTACGATTGGTCAAAAATATTCTCCACCCCTAAGAAAACAGACAATTGGGATTTTCCCACCGCTTTTTTTCGACCGAAACTAAAACGGTTCGTAATGTAAGAAGGGTTGTCCACCGTATTCTCGTCATTCACAAAGAATGAAGAAACGTACTGGATCTCACCTTTCGCAAACCAACCCGAACTGGAATCAGCCCGAAGGTTTGCGACAATACGATGCTCCGGCATTCCCGGGATAAAGTTTCCCGAATGATTGGACCCGTTATCGTCAAAACGGGTGAACCGAAAATCTGAAAAGGCGTAGGACAAACCCGTTTCAATCCGTTCAACGGGTTGAAAACGCATAGCCACCTCTAATCCAACTCGACGTGACTGCCCCGCATTTTTATAAAAAGTTCGGCCTGGTGACGTGATAATTTCAAAGGGTATCAATTCATTCCACGACTGGATAACGAATACCGCTAAATCGTAATCCATTCTATTTCCAATTCTTTCTTTTAGCCCAACCTCATAACTCACGGACAGTTGGGAATCCAGATTTTGATTGAATCCGGAACCTCCGGAAGGATCATTGGCCAACTCCGTCGTGGTCGGGGTTTCAAAAGCCGTAGCAATGTTCGCGTACCCATGCAGGGATTTATGGAAATGATAAACCGCCCCCAACGTTCCGCTCCATTCCGAAAGAGTTCTCGAACCGCTCTGGTCGCCATCGGAAAGAAAATTATCTTCGAGATCGAATTCCACATGGTCATAGCGAATCCCCGCTACCAGTTCGATGCGTGGCAAGTATTGCCATTCCGCCCGCAGATAGGGCCCAATGCTGGTTACCGTTTCAAAACGATCGAGAGTTTGAGAACCTTTTATTCCATTATTATTATCAAAACGTTTCCGGTCATCCCTTTGGTGGGAAAGGTCCGCTCCCGCAATCCAGCGAATGGGTTTATTCCGTAGGCGGCTGTTGATTACGGTTCTGGCTCCCAACCCCGGAGCCAGGCGTTCAAACTCCACGGTACCTCCACTGGTAAACGGCAGCTTGTTACTAAACAATCTACGATTTAGGTGGGCAGTCAGGGAAATTTCTTGTGAAGACGATATATCTTTTTCATATAACAAACCCAATTGCGTGTTATCCACCACCTCGCCAGCATCGAAAATAATATTCTGGGATCGCGCCGCTTTCGGATTGAAGTCTGCCTGCTGTTCGGTCAGAGCACCCGGGTCCTGGGCTATCGGTGAATGAAGATGCCTCAAGCTAAACGTCCAACTGGAATTTGCATCCGTTTGCCAGCCGAATTTTCCATGCACCAGAGTGTTTTCGGTCGCGCTATGATCGCGATATCCGTCACGCTGAAGATGAGATGCGTAAATATTATAATTTAACGATCCAAAAGTGCCTCCCGACTTGATCTGGTATTTCTCCAGGCCAAAGGAACCGAGCAATAACCTTGAATCAGATTCGAAACCGGATCGCGGCCCGTCAAAGGTCTTTATCGAAATTGTGCCTCCCGAAGCATTGCCATAAAGAGAAGAAGAAGGGCCTCTTAAAACTTCCAAGGAATTAATCATACCGGGATCAATCGAATCCAGTTGTGTCTGCCCATCGGGAAGGGTCAGGGGGATGCCATCAACAAGAATCTTCACCCCTCTCACACCAAATGCCGAACGTGCTCCAAACCCGCGGATGGACAATCGAAGGTCCTGTGCTGAATTGAACTGGTTTTGAAAAAACAGGCCCGGGACGGAAGTCAACGCCTCATCGAGAGAAACCTGAGGAAGTCCCTCTTTGTTAAGGTCAAGGGAACGGATCGCGGCGGGAATATCTACAATCTTTTTTTCAGATCGCGTGGAGATAACCTCAAGGAGCGGAAGAAACTGTTCACGCCCGGTATCCAGTTTAATTTTATGTTGCGCCTGCAACTTGCCCGGCATCAGGGCAGAAAAAAACAAGGCAAACGAAATAACAGAAAAATAGAAAAATAAAATTCCTAAATAACTCCGGTATCGTCGCACTTATTTTTCTGGGAAAGTTTGCCGCCATTCGCTGGCAAACCTTTTGGATATGGACGGCAAAATGGTTTGAGATGGTTTCTTTAATTATTGCATTGACAGCCCAATTATATCAAAGTAAGAGAATTCGGAGCCCAGAAACTGGCAAGGGAGTGGATGGAAAAACACCCAAAGAAATAGCCCTCTTAAAATGTCCACTTGGAAAATAAACCTCAAAGAACAAACCGCAACCTCCATCTGAGTTATAGTCAAATGTGGTGTATGGGAGCATGATCAAGCGGCACTCCTTTGACGTTTGAATGTTTCCTCATCTAT
>CATMOP010000276.1 GCA_950072225.1 uncultured Nitrospina sp. | reverse complement strand
GCTTTCGGCATGATGGGAGCGATAATAGCGACAGGGGTGGTAATGGTTTATATGGTTTTGCGGCAGTTAAAAACTATTACTGCTGAAATGGAAATCGCCCCTGTTTTCCCGGTCATTGGGCAGTGTTTTTTGTATTGCCTGATAGCCTCTATACCTTGCCTGATATTATCCTGGCTGAATTTAGGACATTTGATAACAAATCTGAGTTTATATTTAATAACACTCGTTGCATTGCTTATTTATGTGAAACCCTTTAACGATGAGCAACGGCGGCTTTTGATCAATGTTTATCCAAAGCTTGACCCTTGGTCAAAGCTGTTTTTTCGTTCTTCAGGGAGCTGACTCAAATAATGCAAACTGTCGAGCATCATCAATATGTTTGCCGTATTTGCGATTTTTCAGGCGACCATCCGATTTATACCGTTCGTGAAATGATGTTCGGGTTGAAGGAAGAATTCTGTTATTTTCAATGCGCCAAATGCCAATGTTTGCAGATATCAGAAATTCCATCAGACATGTCTCCATACTATCAGCAGGATTATTTAAGTCTTTCACGGAGTCCTGAAAATTTATATTTGAACCCTGTTGTGAGTTGGGCCAGAAGAGAAAGAGATAGTTATAGCGTTTTAAATAGGGGGATTTGGGGCAGGCTGATAAGGTTGTTTTATCTGGAGGACGGTGACATGTCCAGTATGTCGCGTTTGAACTTGACCCGAAAAAAAAGAATTGTTGATGTGGGATGTGGAACGGGTTTTCTACTTTATTTTCTCAAAGAAGCGGGCTTTGAAAATGTGTTGGGAGTGGAACCCCATATCGATACGGATATTGAGTATGCCAATGGTCTAACCATAAAAAAGACATGGGTACATGAACTGGATGAGGAACAGGACATAGTTATGTTTCACCATTCTTTTGAACATTTGCCTAACCCGATAGAAGCGCTTGAGGCAGTTTATCGATTACTGTCCCCCAATGGGAAATGCATGATTAGAATTCCTTTGGTTTCATCAGAAGCCTGGAAAAAATATGGCACCGATTGGGTGCAATTGGATGCGCCTCGACATTTCTTTTTATATTCCATTGAAAGTTTAAAAGTGCTTGCCAGGAAAACTAATTTTAAAATAAAGGAGATAGTTTATGACTCCAATGATTTCCAATTCTGGGGAAGCCAACAATATTTAAAGGATATACCATTGATGGCAGAAAATTCTTATGGGAAAAATCCTGCTAAGTCTATTTTTACTAAGGCGGAGATTAAAAATTACAAGAAAATGGCTCGTAAGCTTAATCTGGAGTCGCAAGGGGACCAAGCCGTTATTTATATGGTAAAAAATTGAGGAATAGATTGCATGAGTGATGAGGACAGTTTTAAATTTTGCGGCAAACTCCTGGGATCAGGGCATCCCGCTTTTCTTGTGGCGGAAATCGGCTTAAACCATAACGGGGATGTGGAACTGGCAAAACGCATGATAGATTCCGCCGCTAAAAACGGTGCCGATGCGGTGAAACTGCAAACGTTTGTGGCCAGCGAGCTGATTTCCAAGTCCCTGCTGGCCGATGACCCGGACCATCCGGGAAACGAAATCGCCTTCTATGAATTTTTCCAACGCTACGAACTTTCGCGTGAGGATTACAAGGTTCTCATTGCCCATGCCCAGGCTCACCATATCCCGCTATTTTCTACTCCTTTTGATGATGCCTCGCTGGATATGCTGGTGGAACTTGGAATGCCGGCGCTGAAAATCGCTTCTCCGGATTTGACTTACACACCGTTTCTTGAAAGAGCGGCTGAAACGGATCTGCCGGTGGTGCTCTCAACGGGAATGGGTAACGAAAAAGAAATCGGCGAGGCTCTGCATGCATTGCGCAAGGCAAATTCTGTGATCCTCCTTCATTGTGTGTCCAATTATCCCTCCCAGTATGATGAGATGAACCTGGCTTGTCTGGCCGGATTGCAGAGTCGGTTCGAGTTGCCGGTGGGGTTATCCGATCATACTTTGGACAATTTGTCTGCCGTGGTCGCGGCATCCCTGGGTGCGGTGATGATCGAAAAACATTTTACCCTCGACCGTAATCTGCCCGGGGTAGACCAGTCGATTTCCATGCAACCGGAAGACCTCCGTCAGTTGAAATCGGAAATCCTCAATGTTACAACAATTATAGGTGAGGGAAAAAAGGAAATCCAGAAGTCGGAAATCCCGGTCAGGCAATCCGCCAGGCGCAGTCTGGTAGCCCGGGTCGATATCCCCGCTGGGACGCCGCTTAAACCGGCCATGCTGGCCTGCAAGCGTCCGGGAACCGGCATTTCCCCCAATGAGCTGGATCGAGTACTGGGGAAATCCTCTAAGGTGGCCATTCTCGCCGAACAGGTTCTCACCTGGGATATGTTTTGATAATGATAAAACACCAGCAAATCGCTAGAAAGGTTCCCCCTGCCAGCCGAGTTCTCGATGTCGGTTGCGGTCCTGGTGATTTGGGTCGCTCCTTGAATGGGAAACAATGCAATGTGACGGGATGGGACTTGAAGTTGGATAGGATTAATGCGAATCGGGAATTTTACCAATCGCTTGAAGAACTTGATATTGAGAAGCAGGGATTCGGAAATGAAAAATACGATGTGGTCGTTTTCTCAGATGTGCTGGAGCATTTGATTGATCCTGAAAAGGTGCTGACAAAAAGCCGTGAGTCATTAAGACCGGGAGGAATGGTTCTGATTTCGCTTCCCAATGTTGCGTACCTGGGAATCCGGCTCGGCCTGCTGAAAGGTAACTGGAACTACACCGACGAGGGGATTCTGGCTCGGTCGCGTTTAAGATTTTTTACCTTATCAACTACCGAGCAACTTTTAATGTCTTCCGGTTTCAGGGTTCAGGATATGGAGCCGGAAATTCCCATCATCCATTCGGCATGGAAGCCCGTTGTTTATTCAATTCTCAGCAAGGCTTGGCCTAGTCTGTTTGCCATCGGCTGGGTTTTTCAGGGCTGTGATCCCCGAAACCTGTAGCCGATTAGATAATAATTGCGAGGTTTCTTAATGGACTTTGAAACAATAAAAAAGGAAGTAAAGCGTGAGTTCGAAGAGGAGTGGGAAAATACCTCTGTAGAAACTCTGCTTGAAACCAACGATTATCCTCGTGCTCGCGAGGAATTTGCCTGCCTTGAAAAGTTTCTTCCGCGAAACGAACTGATATTGGAGGCAGGTTGCGGTCTGGGCCCCAAGCTCCTGTATTTTGAAAAAAAGAATTACAATATTATTGGCGTTGATTATGTATTGCCCGCCTTAACAAGGGTCAAGGCTTATAAAGCTACAGTAAAACTTGCTCAATCCGATGTTCATTCCCTCCCCTTTCAGGAGTCCATTTTCGGCGCTTACCTTTCATATGGGGTGGTAGAACATTTTCCTCAGGGACCACAGCAGGCAATCAGTGAGGCATACAGGGTTTTGAAGTCGGGTGGGCT
>CATMOP010000275.1 GCA_950072225.1 uncultured Nitrospina sp. | reverse complement strand
ATTGGCAACTGAAACGGACATGCTCCGCCGAAGCCTGAAAGCCCAATTGCGTGATGCAAATCGTACCGGGGTGAAGATAGCAGTAATCATAGGCGAAAAGGAAATGGAGAATCAAAATGCTCAGGTTAAAGATTTTCGCACTGGTGACCAATCTGAAATCAGGCAGGGTTCTCTTGTTGATTATATTGTTGACTTGAATTTATAATATTTTTCATTTACATTAATACGCACACGTGAAAATGTGCATTATGAATAACTTTTTTGTTCACTTGATAATTATGTCTTGAAATGAGTAAAAAACCAATATTAGTTGTGGAATCACCTTCCAAGGCCAGAACTATCTCAAAATATCTTGATGGAGACTTTGAAGTTCTTGCATGTGTAGGACATGTTAAGGATCTCCCCAAGAATGATTTGAATATTGATGTTCACAATAACTTTAAGGCCACCCTGGAAGTTCTTCCCGATAGGAAGCAGTTTATAAAGGAGCTCAAATCCAAAGCGAAAACTGCTTCCAAAGTAATTCTTGCCATGGATCCCGATAGGGAAGGTGAAGCAATCGCGGATCATATTACCCAGGAAATTCCTCAGGCTACTATCGAACGGATTCAGTTTTTGGAAATAACTAAAACAGCTGTTAAGAATGCCCTGGGTCAGCCCAGGCCCCTAGATACGAATTTGATTTCAGCCCAAATGACCCGCCGTATTATTGACCGATTAGTGGGTTACTCGATTTCACCGGTATTATGGGGAACCCTCCAGAAAAATATGAAATTTGTCAAAACAGCTTTGTCTGCCGGTCGTGTCCAATCTGCAGCGGTGAAGATCATGGTTGACAGGGAACGGCAAAGAGCACGATTTAAACAGGCGAATTATTTCGATCTGAAAGCCGTCTTAAAAACCGCAAATTCAGAAAATTTTGAATCGAACCTTTTCAAACTGAATGACCAAAACCTTGCAACAGGAAAAGATTTCGAAAGGGAAACAGGTCAACTGAAAAATCAAGAGGTGCTTCTTCTTACAGAGTCACAAGCCAACGCTCTTTTGGAAGAACTTAAACCGGGACCATGGGTTGTTTCCGATATTGAGGAAAAACCAAGAACCTCTAAACCATATCCTCCATTTACAACCAGCACCCTTCAGCAGGAGGCAGGAAGGAAACTCAGGTATACTGCCAAAAACACGATGAGAATTGCTCAACGGCTGTATGAGGCAGGGTTTATTACGTATATGCGGACAGATTCCACACATTTATCGGGTGAAGCATTGAATGCCGCCAGATCAGATATTGACCGGTTGTATGGGAAAGAATATTTGCCTTCCAAACCAATTCAGTACGCAACCAAAGTGAAAAATGCTCAGGAAGCTCACGAAGCAATTCGTCCGGCAGGCCGAGTATTCACTTCAATGGACACAGTCTCCAGTGCGCTGGGGGACGATGTTGCCAAATTATACGATTTGATCTGGAAACGAACCATGGCGAGTCAAATGGTGCCAGCGAAAATGAAACAGACTACGCTGGTCATTTCGAACCAGAATGCCCTATTTCGTTCCCGGGGGAATGTCATCCTTTTCCCCGGATATATGCGTGCATATGTTGAAGGTAACGATGATCCTAAGGCAAAACTGGCAGAC
The DNA here is from genome assembly GCA_950072225.1 of uncultured Nitrospina sp. Taxonomy (GTDB): domain Bacteria; phylum Nitrospinota; class Nitrospinia; order Nitrospinales; family VA-1; genus LS-NOB. Next base: position 1,844 of record CATMOP010000275.1, on the reverse strand, counting down.
AAGGAAACAATCCTTCCAGATGTAAATGTAAACGACGAAATTCACTGTGATGATCTTTCTGCTGTAGAACACAATACAAAACCCCCAGCGAGATACACAGAAGCTTCTCTTGTGAAAGCATTGGAAGCAAAAGGTATTGGGAGACCTTCAACGTATGCATCCATTATTGACACCATCATATTTCGGGAATACGTGAAAAATGTAAAGGGGACCCTGATTCCCACTTTTCTTTCAGTAGCTGTGACTCAACTGCTTGAAAACCACTTTGAGTCATTGGTAAATACAGAGTTTACATCCAGGATGGAAGACAGTTTAGATGCTATCGCCCGGGGAGAACTAGACGCTTTTCCATTCATGAAATCCTTTTATTTCGGGAATGAGAAAACTATCGGACTTGAAAAGATGCTTCAGGCAGACATTGATATCAGAAAAGCATGTGCGATTGATAATTGGCCTGAAGATGAAAATGAAGTTCATGCCAGAATTGGTCTGTATGGTCCTTATCTCCAAAAGGGTGAGAAAACGAAAACAATTCCATTCAGTGTAGCTCTGGGAGATTTGACTTTGGAAAAAGCGCAAGAACTTTTTGAGGAGGCTGAGAAAACAGACGCCCCGCTGGGAACTGATCCAGAGAACGGTGATCCAGTGTATTTAAAAGATGGCAAGTATGGGCTGTATGTCCAACTGGGTGATTCAAAAACCAGGAAATCCATTCCGAAAAGTATGTTATCAGATCCTATCGATCTGAATCTTGCTCTTCAACTGCTTTCTCTGCCTAAGACCCTGGGCAACCATCCGGAAACAGGGGAACCGGTCACTGCTGATTTTGGACGGTATGGCCCCTATATCAAAAGTGGGACAACCAACGCAAAGCTGTTTCCGCCGTTATCCCCGCTTACCGTGACGCTTGATGAAGCGCTTCCGGTCCTTGCCAAAAGGAAAAAAGGATCTGTGGAACTCAAGACAGTTGGGACTCATCCTGAAACTGGAGAAGCCCTTATACTCAAGGATGGAAGGTACGGACCGTATGTTACAGACGGAAAAGTCAATGCATCCATACCGAAGGAATCGAATCCTGATACTCTTTCACTGGAAGAAGCTACAGAATTGATCAATAAAAGGCGTACAGCACCGCCAAAAAAGAGAAGAAGAAAAAAATCAAAATGATTTATTCTGTGTGAATATTTTATTGTTGAGTTAAAAGGCATTTTATGGATTTAAAATCAATTGAAAATATCGTTTCATTGTGTAAACGACGCGGTTTCATTTTTCAGAGTTCCGAGATTTACGGAGGCTTGGGATCGACCTGGGATTACGGTTCTTATGGGGTAGAAATGAAACAGAAGATTAAAAACTTTTGGTGGCACGATGTTGTTACTTCTCGGGAAAATGTCGTGGGTATGGATGCTGCCATACTCATGCATCCAAAAACGTGGGAAGCAAGCGGTCATGTTTCAAATTTTCACGATCCCTTAGTTGACTGCAAAAATTGCAAGGCACGGTATAGGGCAGATCATGTTGATCTCACCAAGCCCTGTGAAAGGTGCGGAAAAAAAGACTGGACGGAACCCCGCCAGTTTAATCTCATGTTTAAAACAGCTATCGGGCCAATAGAGGATTCGGGGGAAGTCACGTATCTACGACCGGAGACAGCCCAGGGAATTTTTGTTAATTTCATGAATGTTCAGGGAACTTCCCGTCAAAAACTGCCGTTCGGAATTGCTCAATTAGGGAAGGCATTCCGGAATGAGATCACCACAGGGAATTTTTTGTTTCGTACCCGGGAATTTGAACAGATGGAATTAGAGTTTTTCATCCATCCTGGCGAAAATGAAAAATGGCTG
>CATMOP010000274.1 GCA_950072225.1 uncultured Nitrospina sp. | reverse complement strand
CGCCATATCACCTAAAATAAATTTCATAACCCCCATGGGGATATTTGGTAAAATAATAGGTTTTCTATAAACGTCTGCTATTTCATGTGTTAATTTATTATTCGTTACAGGGTTTGGTGCTACCCCATTAAAAACTCCTTCTAACTGATTTTCTATTACATGCAAGTATATTTTTGCTATGTCGGTAATATGTACCCAACTTTGCCACTGCTCCCCATTGCCAAAAACTGTACCGCCATAATAACGAATTGGTTTTGCCATTTTAGGCAACGCTCCTCCGTGAGAAGATAATACTAAACCAGTCCTTATTTTTGCTACAGAAAACTCATGCTTTTTTAATTTATCAGCTTCACTTTCCCATTTTTCTACAACATGACCAAGAAAAGAGTTATCTACCCCTGTATTGTCCTCCAAATAATAATTTGTGTAGGAATTAGGATAAATTCCAATTGCGGAAGCAGATACAAAAGATTGTATAGAATGGTTTACTTTTGAAATGGAATCATCTAGTAATTGAAGAGATTTTACGCGACTGTTAAGAATTTTCTTCTTATTTATTTTATTCCAGCGTTTGGAAATACTTACACCAGATAAATTTATAACAGCATCAACATCTTTAAAACATGCTAAGTCTATTCTTCCTTTAGCTGGATTCCAATAAAAACCTTTGTAGTTATTTTGATCTTCAATTTTTTCTTTACTTGTAGATAAATAATGTACAGTATAATTCCTGTTGTGACATATTCTCACAATCTCCTCCCCAATCAAACCAGTAGCTCCTGCAATTAAAATCTTCATAATTAAATTTTATTGTCTAAAAATAGGGATTTAATTTCTCTTAATGAGAAGCATTAATTTAGCTTTAACAATCTAATTACAAGTATTTAACGTTATTGAAGAAAATTCCTATCCTTTTTTAACAGCTCTTAACATTTCTCGCTTTCCTGGAGGTCCTGGCAATCTTTCTACTTCAAACCCCACTTCTTGCATGGCTCTTCTTACACTGCCTTTAGCTGCATAAGTTACCAACACCCCATTAGCCTTTAAAGCATTGTACATTTTCTGAAAGATAGAAACTTCCCAGAGTTCTGGTTGGACTCTAGCCCCAAAAGCATCAAAATAAATCAGATTAAAAGTGTTTATATTTTCAATCTCATCAAAAAACTGTTTTCTTTTTTTAAGCTGAAAATTTTCCGAAATAAATTGATTGTTTAGGTGGGGATATGACCGACAAAAAGGTAGGAATGGTGATTTACATCGCTGGCGCGGTACCGGAGTTGGACAGTAACGCCGCTTTGGAGCTGATTCAGCGGGCCGAGGATTTGGGGATTGACGCAATCTGGAGCACCAGCGGTCGCAGACAGGACGCCATAACCCTCTTCGCTAGTGCGGCAGTGGGAACTAAGAAAATACTACTTGGCACGGCGGTGCTACAAACTTTCTCCCGGCATCCTGTGGTCGTGGCCCAGCAAGTTCAGGTGTTGGGTCAATTAGCGCCGGGGCGGTTCCGATTGGGGGTGGGTTCCGGGGGAAAGGAAGGGATGGAACATGCCTTTGGAGTCGATTTCAGAGCGCCTTTGGGGCATCTGAGGGAGTATTTAACCATCCTGAAAAGCGCCGTACAGGGCGGTTCCGTGGAATTCCAAGGGAAATACTACCATGCGAACGCCAACTTTGCCGGACCATTGGACATGCTGATAATGGGATCGGCATTGGGTGTGAAAGCATTTCAGATTTGCGGCGCCGAATCTGACGGCGCAATCAGCTGGGTGTGCCCCAGGAATTACTTGAAAGATGTTGCTCTCCCGGCGATGCAAGATGGGGCAAACAAAGTCGGAAAGCCAACGCCGCCATTGATTGCCCACACATTTGTGGCGGTTCACGATGATGTGGAAATGGTCCGCTCGGCAGTCCGGGAACAGTTTGGCCACTTTCCCAAGTCAGATTTCTACCAAAAGATGTTCATAGCGGCAGGTTTCCCCGACGCCGGCCAGGGTATCTGGTCCGATGACATGATTGAGTCGGTAACGCTGTGGGGCTCTCAAACGGAGGTAGTGGAAAAGATACATGGTCTCTTGTCTCAGGGAGCTGCGGAGGTCATGGCCTCTCCTCTACCAATAGGGCCGGACATAGGTGGTTCATTAGACTCGATCATGCGGGCCTTGGGCCAGGCTTCCCAAGAACTGAGGGCTTGAACTGAGGACTTAAACCCAAAAGAGCGCCCTTCCCAATTGAGAAGAGCGCTCTCTTTTAGACCGTGATTGGGCAAACGCGTACTAATTAAGAGGAGGTTAATCCGCTGGCACGGCCGCTTCCGCCTTCGATTTGAACGCTGGCATCACTTCTTCTGCGAACCACTGGAGTTGCTCCAAGATGACGCTCTGAGGCGTTCCCACGGGCTGGCTGACGTTTAGCCGAGACAGCCCCGGATAACGCTCTTCCAATGCCTTTAGCTGTTCGATTACTTGGCCGGGAGGTCCGCAAAGGAAAGCTCCACCGTTGACCGCGCCTTCAATGTCCGGCAGGTCTGCCGTGGGCGCCACGTTCCGGTCGCTGACATCTATTATTTGCTGTTCAGTCATCCGCCGCGACAAGCGCAAGGGGCCGAACATTTTCAGGTTTTCCTCGAAATAGCCGGCCGCTTCCTTGATGCCCTTTTCTTTGGACGTCGCCAGGTGGACATGGAAGCCGATGGCTAGGTCTTCGCCCAACTCAGTTTCCCGGCCAGCCCGGGCCAGCGCTGCCTGGTAGTCTGCTATCACGCCGTCCATGGCACCGCCTTCGGCCACTCCGCCGCCGATTTGTCCTTTGATGCCGTATTTGGCCATGAAGTCCAAAGCCCTGGTGGTGCCGCCTTGAATCGGTTGCCAAACTTCCACCGGCAAATTTCGCGGCCGCGGAACCAGTGTGATTTCCTTCAGTTCGTAGCCTCGATAAGGAACTCCCCTAGGTGGTATGTCATAGTTCTTACCGTGATGGGAGAAAGAACGTTGGTTGAAAGCCTTGAATATGATTTCCACTTGCTCTTCAAACAGGTCCCTGGCGGCTACTTGGTCAATCAGCGGAGAGCCGAAGGTTTCAACCTCCCTGGTGTGGTAGCCGCGGCCAACGCCGAATATCACTCGGCCGCCGGTCAAGATATCCGCCTGGGCGTAGTCCTCAGCCAACCTTAGAGGATGCCACATGGGAGCTATGTTGAACCCACAGCCGAACTTGATGTTCTTGGTCAGGTGGGCCAAGTGGACTTGGAACAACAGCAGATTGGGGATGCACTCGTAACCCTCAGGCTGGAAATGATGTTCTGCCATCCAGAATGAGTCATAACCCATGCGGTCCAATAGCACAACGATGGCCTCGGCTTTGTCGAAACCGGTCGCCAAATGGTCGTCAGAGAATGACCGGTCATTGACAGGTACACCGCCGTAGCCGATGTCATCCATGTCTACATGGCCGGCATACAGGCTGCTAAAATCCGAAATCATCGGTCGCCTCCAGCGCTGTGAGTAAGGCTCCAA